>NZ_CALFPF010000738.1 GCF_937919775.1 uncultured Gimesia sp. | reverse complement strand
TCCCGTTATTCCTCAGTGCCGTTTCCCGGATTGTTCGCATACGCATGAGTCCGGTTGCGGAGTGAAACGTGCCGTAGCCAATGATTTCATATCCCGACAGCGCTACCAGAGTTATCTGAAAATCATCGCCGGCGATGAGCCGCGCCCCGTGTACCATCAATGATGACGGGGAAGCTGCACGCCGGCAGAATTGTGGCGGGCATTTTCTCAGGGGGGTCGGTTGATCCTCGATCGCGACTTGCTTAGACTCAGGGTGCCCTTTTGTAAGGTTCGTTAATTATTGAGCCTGCCAACAGCGCCTTCGAATTCCTGCCTGAAAATCTCCAGTATTGAAAGTCGTTTCCATGAAATCCAGAACCCTCTCTACGCTTTGTTTTGCCACACTGGCGATGGTTGGTCTTTATCTGCTTGCTCCCGAGGATTCGCGCAGGTTATTGAGCCAGGAACAGCCGGCGGTAAAAGGGCAGGCGACCGGTGGCAAAACCGTGCTCGATTTTGGTGCGCGCGGCGATGGGAAAGCAGACGACACGGCGGCGATTCAGAAGATGGTCGATGCGTCTGTCGGTTCACTGCGGTTTCCGCGAGGTCGCTATCGCTTCACAAAGCCGATTGTGATTGATTTAAACAAGGTGGGACCGACGTCTGTTTCCGGCGATGGCACCGCAACGATTTTGATGGAAGGGCCCGGGCCCGCGTTTCATTTTATCGGCACGCATAACGGGACCGCGAGTCCCAAAACGATGAATCCAGTTGTCTGGGAACAGGAACGGACGCCGATGGTGGATGGCATTGAAATTGTGGGCAAACACCCGGAAGCAATTGGAGTAGCTGCGACAAAAACAATGCAGATCACAATCACGCGCCTCGTCGTGCGACAGGCCTTGCATGGAATTCTTTTGTACGAACGAAATCGGAATGTGTCCATCGACGACTGTCATTTGTATCAGAATGAAGGCGTGGGCATTTATCTGGAGAAGTTGAACCTGCATCAGATCAACATTTCGGATTCGCATATCAGCTACAATAAAATGGGTGGAATTGTCGTCCGGGAAAGCGAAATTCGCAATATTCAAATCGGGAACTGTGATATCGAAGGCAACATGGGAGAGGACACGCCCCCGACGGCGAATGTGTTATTTGATATTTCAAAGGGCTCGCTGCGGGAAGGGGCCATCTTTGGTTGTACCATTCAACATACGAATGATGCTCCCGACGCCGCCAATGTGCGATTCATCGGCAATGGTCCCGAAGATCCGCGTAAGGTCGGCAATTTTGCGATTGCGGACAATTCCATGAGCGACGTCGCCGTCAATATTCATTTAAAGCACGCGCGGGGGATTACGATTACCGGCAATACACTCTGGCAGGCCTACGAACATAATCTGCTGGTTGAAGATTCGTCGTATATTGTGCTGGGAGCCAATCTGCTGGATCGCAACCCTGACTACCGGGCCGAGACAAAAAATGCGAACGTCTTCAAAGACTGCAGCGATTGCACGCTGAACAGCCTGAATATCAAATCCACGCAGGAAGCAGCCGCCGGTCTGATTCTGGAGAACTGCGAGAGAATGAATATCACCAATTGCTCGGTGCGTGAATGTGAACACGGCGGCATTCTGCTGAAGAACGTGAAACAGTCTCGTATTTCCGACTGCCTGATTACGGAAGCCCCTGAAAACTTTGCCATTCGTGTGACGGGAGGCCAGCAAAATCAGGTGACGGACAATCTGGTTTCCGGTTCGATTGAAATGGAAGCAGGAACGGCAGCCACGAATAACCTGATGATGGAATAAACGGGCCGCCTCTGCTCAAGTGAATTTTTTCGCATGCGATGAAAGTCGAAGATGTCGGACTTACATATCCGCCATCCAGTCCTGCAGGGCTCTGACCTGAGGTGTCGGGTCTTCTGCGAGGGCTTCTAAGGCTTTGACGACTGCCAGGCATCCGGGAATGGTGGTGACACAAGTGACGCCATACGAAACCGAGGCGGAGCGAATCTTGCCTTCATCGGTGCGCGAACCTTTTCCGCTGGGCGTATTGAAGATGAATTGCACTTCCTGATTCGCCATCATGTCCAGAAGATTCGGTCGGCCTTCTTTCAGTTTCTTTACGGTCGAAACTTCCAGCCCGGCTTGTTTGAGAACGCGGGCCGTACCGGAAGTCGAAACGATCTTGAAGCCCAGCTCAATCAACCGGCGTGCGGGTTCGATGATCATCTCCTTATAGACGTCCGCCATACTGATAAATACGGTTCCCTCAGATGGCAGGCTCGTACTGGCGGCTAACTGGCTTTTCGCAAAGGCCATCGCGAAACCTTTGGAGATTCCCATCACTTCACCGGTCGAACGCATTTCAGGGCCGAGGATAATATCGACTCCCAGGAATCGGGAAAACGGAAACACGCTTTCTTTGACTGAAGTATGTTTCGGCGTTGGTTCCCGGGTGACACCCTGTTCCATCAATGAGACGCCGGCCATGACTTTCGCAGCGACACGGGGCAGAGAAAGCCCTGTGGCTTTGGAGACGAATGGCGAAGTACGGCTCGCACGGGGATTGACTTCCAGAATATAAACCGTGTAAACCCCGTCCGTCTGTTTGACTGCAAACTGGAGGTTCATCAGGCCTTTGACTTTTAACTCTCGCGCCAGGGCATGAGTAGCCCGTTTGATTTCATCGATAACAGAATCGGGCAATGAGTGTGGCGGCAGCACACAGGCCGAGTCACCAGAGTGCACGCCGGCTTCTTCGATGTGCTCCATCACGCCTCCGACCAGCGTGGTAATACCGTCAGAAATGGCATCGACGTCGACTTCAATGGCATCTTCCAGAAACTGGTCAACGAGGACGGGGTGATCGGGTGAAGCGTTGACCGCTTCGTTCATATAACGAACGAGAGATTCTTCGTCGTAACAAATCTCCATAGCCCGTCCCCCCAGAACATAACTGGGACGAACCAGAATGGGATAACTGATTTTCTTGGCAACTGCACGTGCGCTTTCCGTATCGGTGGCAATTCCGTTCGGCGGTTGATGCAATTTGAGTTTCTCAAGAATGGCTTGAAAGCGTTCCCGGTCTTCTGCAGCATCAATCATATCCGGGCTCGTGCCGATAATGTTGACACCGGCGGCTTCCAGACCGCGGGCCAGATTGAGGGGTGTTTGCCCGCCAAACTGCACGATCACACCATCGGGCTTCATCCGGTCACAGATATTCAATACGTCTTCGGTCGTCAGCGGCTCAAAGAACAAATGGTCGGACGTGTCATAATCGGTCGATACAGTTTCCGGGTTCGAGTTGACCATGATGCTCTCGATGCCCAATTCCTGCAACGCGAACGAAGCCTGACAGCAGCAGTAATCGAATTCAATACCCTGCCCGATGCGATTGGGTCCGCCTCCGAGAATCATGATCCGGCGTTTGTGATCGGGATTTCCCGGCGTTTCGTCTTCGTCTTCGTAGGTGGAATAAAAGTAAGGCGTAAAGGCTTCGAATTCCGCCGCACAGGTATCGACCTGCTTGAATGTGGCTTCAATACCCAACTGCTTGCGATAGTGACGCACATCCATTTCAGTGGAATCCAGCCAGAAGGCCAGCTGTTTGTCGGAATAGCCATACTGTTTGGTTTTTTTCATGAACGCGAAGTCGACGTCTTCCAGCCGGGAGAACTGGCGGATTTCACCTTCAAAATCGATCAGTTGCTTGATGTGATTCAGAAACCAGGGATCAATATCGCTCAATTCATAAATTTGCTCAGTGGTCATGCCGAGCTTAAATGCATAACGAATATAGAAGATGCGGTCTTCGTTGGGTACGGACAGCTTGGACTGAATCAGATCCTTGGATGGTTGTTTGGGCGTTCCCCACAGGTCCTTGTTGCCGCCCCCCAGACCGAAGTGACCTATTTCCAGGCCACGGAGTGCTTTCTGCAATGACTCTTTAAAAGTGCGTCCGATGGCCATCGTTTCACCGACAGATTTCATCTGCACGGTTAAAACAGGGTCGGCGTCGGGAAATTTTTCGAAGGTCCAGCGCGGAATTTTTGTGACGACATAATCGATCGTCGGTTCAAAACAGGCCAGTGTCTGCCGCGTGATATCGTTGCGAATTTCATCGAGACGATAGCCGACAGCAAGCTTGGCAGCAATTTTGGCGATGGGAAAGCCGGTCGCCTTTGATGCCAGCGCACTGGAGCGACTGACACGAGGATTCATTTCGATAATCGTCATCCGGCCCGTGTCGGGGTTGATGGCAAACTGCACATTCGAGCCGCCTGTTTCGACGCCGATTTCCCTGATGCAGGCAATCGTGGCGTCTCTCATCCGCTGGTATTCTTTATCAGTCAGAGTTTGAGCGGGTGCAACGGTGATGGAGTCCCCGGTGTGGATACCCATGGGATCAAAGTTTTCAATCGAGCAGATAATGACCACATTATCGGCCTGATCGCGCATGACCTCCATCTCATATTCTTTCCATCCGAGGATGGATTCTTCCAGCAGCACTTCATTGACCGGAGACAGGGCAAGTCCGCTGCGTACTTTTTCTTCGAACTCCTCGCGATTGTAGGCGACACCGCCGCCTGTTCCGCCGAGGGTATAACTGGCACGAATGATGATCGGCAGGCCGATCTCCTTCATCGCGACATTGGCCTCTTCCATGTTATGGACCACCGAACTGCGGGGACAATCCAGTCCAATCTTCGTCATGGCTTCCTTGAACTGGTCGCGACTTTCCGCTTTGGCAATGACCTCTTCCTTGGCGCCAATCAGCTCGACCCCCAGTTGATCGAGGATTCCCCGGCGGGCGAGATCCATGGCGGCATTCAAGCCGGTCTGACCTCCCAAAGTCGGCAGCAGGGCATCCGGTTTCTCGATTTCGATCACTTTTTGGATATATTGCCATGTGATCGGCTCAATGTACGTTCGATGAGCCGTTTCCGGGTCGGTCATGATCGTGGCCGGATTGGAATTCACCAATACCACCTCATAACCATCTTCTTTCAAAGCTTTACAGGCTTGAGTGCCGGAATAGTCAAATTCACAGGCCTGGCCAATCACAATGGGACCGGAGCCGATGATCAATATTTTCTTAATGTCGTCGCGTCTGGGCACTTTTTCACATCACCTTAACAGCAAATGTTCATTATTCTCTGGCTGCAATACAAAATTTTTGCGCAAATCTTCCCAACGTTAACAAGCACACCAGAATAATCAAGCAAAGCAGGCCAGAAAGTACCAGAACGGCCTTTTATAACATCCGTTTCCGTGTCTTAAAGGCGGGAATGAGAGCAGGCACAGATAAACCGAATCAGCAAGTTGCGATTTTGCAACATTCAAGCCCGTTCCCCTTTGGTAAAACCTGTGTGAGGTGTTTTCACTCTGATTGATCAGCGAATTGACTGAGTCATTCAATAATTCCTGAACTGTGTTCTGGACAGAGCAGCTGAAACGATCGGATGGGAAGTAGCAATTTTACGATGTCATCCCCAATTCAACCGGAAGCGTTAAGTTCTTTTTTAGAAGTACTTTGATAAATCAGGAGGGTTTTATATCTCGCATTTCGTCCAGATACACAAATGAAAACTTTCCCTCCCTTCAGATACAGGCATTCCATTCAATTCACTTTCATCAATGAACAGCGGTGAGAATTTGTTGGGTTCCTGCCTCATGTTTACGGATAAAAACATAAGCTTTGCTTACATGCTGTTATTACGAATTGTGAGTTAAATTATTCGCTTGCGAGCAACTCCTGAAGAAGCGGAAATGGGACTGAATATGACGGAGCACGGTGCTAACACAGAAATGAATGAACTGCTGAATTCGATGCAGCAGCAGATTCAAGGCGATGCCAGTCCCCTCAGGGACCTTGACGAATTTAGTGATGTCGGATTAATCGCCAAACAGTATAACCGCGTCTCTGATATTCGAGACCGGGCGCTGAATGCACTCAAAGACCGGACAGAGAATCTGGAAATTGTTCGCAGAGAACTCGAAGAAAAAGCGGAGCGACTGAAGCAGGCCAACGCAGATGCAGAAGCAGCATCGCGTGTCAAAAGTGAATTCCTGGCAAATATGAGCCATGAAATACGCACGCCCATGACGGCCGTTCTGGGATACACAGATCTTTTGATTGAAGAAAGCTGGGGGCGCCCGGGTAGCTTAAAACTGCTTGAAGTCATTAAGCGAAATGGCAATTATCTGCTGGAAATCATTAACGATATTCTCGACATCTCTAAGATTGAATCCGGAAACCTCACCATTGAAACCGTTCCATTTTCTCTGATGGAAAAACTGAAGGAAATTCATTCTCTGATGAGTGTGCGTGCGGAAAACCAGGAAATCCGGTTCAAGCTGTCTTTCAAGGGAAAAATTCCCGTTACGATCCAGAGCGACCCTACACGCCTCAAGCAGATTTTGATCAACCTGATTGGCAACGCGATTAAATTCACTCCCGACGGCGGAAGGGTGTCGATGGAAACTTCGTTTCTGACGACGGAATGTGGAACGCCGTTGTTACAGTTCCAAGTTCAGGACACGGGAATTGGAATGACTTCGAAACAAATGAAAAGCCTGTATCAGCCATTTGTCCAGGCAGACACATCCACTACTCGCAAGTTCGGAGGCACAGGCCTGGGCCTGGCCATCAGCAGACGGCTCGCTGAAATGCTGGGAGGTGACCTGGTCTGTGAAAGTGTCCCTAAGGAAGGAACCACCTTTACTTTAACAGTCAAAATCGGTGACTCAGAAACGATCCGGTTTCATGAGGATCCGATGGCAGCATTAAAAGCGATTCAGGTAAGTCGCCCGCGAGGTGATGGACATTTTGAACAAAAGATGAAAGGAGTTTGTTCCGTGCTGCTGGCGGAAGATGGAGTCGATAATCAACGATTGATTTCTACACTCCTGAAAAAGGAGGGAGCACGCGTGATGCTGGCAGAAAACGGAGATATCGCCGTCAGACGGGCCCTTGATGCGCAGAAGAAAGGTAAACCGTTCGATGTGATCCTGATGGATATGTCGATGCCCATTCTGGACGGTTATGGTGCCACCAGAGAGTTGCGCGAACAGGGATACAATCTGCCCATTGTCGCTTTAACGGCCCATGCGATGAGCGGTGATCGTGATAAATGTATCGAAGCCGGCTGCAATGATTATACAACAAAACCAGTCAATCGAGAGCAGCTCCGGGAAATTGTACGTACCTATCAATCAGCAATTCCGGAAGAAACACCGATGGAATCAGTGTGTTAAATGATCGACGTTACTTAGATCAGCTGATCACGATTTTGTTTCAGGAACTCTTCGGCCCAGTAGTAACCGTCCAGCAAACCGTCTGTCGCATAACCCATGAGATGGTAGGCAATAAAAATCGCTTCAATGGTCGCCAACCCGGCTGCAGGATCATCAAACTGCTTGGAAACCCGCGGGTAAGCGGTTTCCCAGACAGGTAAGCTGCGAACAGGCAGTTCCTCGTAAGCAGGTTCCATTTTTTCAGCCAGCCGCCAGGTCCCGTCCAGAACCAGCAATCCTGAAGCAGCGTCTGCTTTACTGATCTCAGGACCTCCCATACCCAGTCGCACATATCGGGGCAACTTGTCGGGTTCTTTTCGGGGATACTTCCAGAAGAGAAAGTCATCTCGCGTGCGTAAAGACTGCACGGTGCATTTACTTTTTCGTTCCTTGGGATGAACGACAATAATCGTGGGGAGATGCGGAACAGACACAATGCCAGGCTTTATATTTCAATACGAATTCGAATCAATGAATGGGAAGTTTTCTGGTTTTCCCTGGAGAAGACCGGGAAACTGAATCACTCAGGAATCTTCCTGATATTTTTTAATGAGTTCTTCCTGGGCGGCAATTTCCTGTTCGAGATTTTTCACTTCCTGCGCGTCGTCCATTTGCACTTTGGCGCCCGTTAATCGCTGACGCAATTTTTGAATTTTTTGACGGGCAATCTCGATCTGTTTTTTCTGCTTCTTATTCAAATTCATCTCAATGCTACTTTCCTCTGATTCAGGATGCCGATCTTGCTCTCGAATCGATCAGTATACCATAACTGCCTCTATAATTGTAGACTCACCGCTGATCACCGCTGGAAAAACAGGCTCAGGAAACACAGAAACATGACTGCCAGAAATGAGAGTGCGCCGACGGAAAACCGCCACAATAATAACAGTTCCACCACAATCAATGCCAGGACGGTAAACAGCAGATTTTCAGACAGGCCGGCATGCGTGTTTCGGTCTGCAGACAATTCGTTCGACAGGGTTGGTGTACTGGACTGGCTGCGAAAATATTGCGGAGGAATCACCTGTGGCCCAATATGTTTCAGATCACTTTCCCGCGGAGAAACATTGACTGCGTAGAATGTCTTCTCTGAAGAAGTCTTTCCCCAGTCCAGTTCGTAAATACCGGATTGGAATGTCTGGTTGAAGGTGATGGTTCTGGTTTCCGTATTTGTATCGAGCACACTCTGCAGCGGAAACTCTTCCTGATCAGGAGCGATCATCCGGGGAGAAAGAGTCAATTGATTCTCCAGCGCCATGATTTCCAGCGGCTGACCAACCAGAGCTTCCCGTTTTTCCCATTTCCCGGTGGAAACATACAACACGAGTTCATTCATCATCGGAGGAAAACTCGGCCAGATCGACCACGTTCCCCAGCGACGATCCAGCGACGTAGTGATCAGAATCACCTTACCTCGCCCTAAACTGCTTTCTACAATCGCCGGGTCATTCGTATCATAATTCAAAATCAGGCGTGTATTGGGATCGGGAAGAATTTCTGCCTGAAAATATTCGTAGAGATGCGTCGTTTCCAGACCGGCATCGGGATTTCCTTTGAAGATTTCAATAATCGGATGCTGATATTTCAACGGATCAAATTCAAACAAAGTCGTATGCTTTTGCGCGTCTCCACGGCGATTCAATAATTTCAAAGGTAACAATCCGGCGTCTGGTTGGAACAGAGTTTGATTATAATTTTCAGCATTAACCTGTTCCCCGAGACTGATAATCAACCCGCCACCACGTTGTACATAACCTTTTAACAGGTCCCGCTCATTTTCGGTAAACAATGCCACATCACAAATCACGACGGCGTCATAGAGGCTTAATTCTGTATTGGCCAGTTCACCTTCACTGATCACGTGAGGTTTCATCATTCCCTGCCAGGGTTGTTCTTTCAAAGAGGGAGACAATGCCAGCTCGAGATAATCGGTGGCCCGCCCCATCGATTCTCCGGATTGCCTGCCGTTGACCAGCAGCACATTGATTTCTTTTTTAACGGGCATGATGATCCAGCGGCGATTGTCCAAAGGAAGCTGATCCTCTGCGAGCCTGACTTCCAATCGATGATCGCCGACTCTTGTAAACTGGTGCGTAAATTCTGTTTGCGTGTCTGCATTGGCCGGCAGCTTGACCAGTTTCTGATTCACAAGTTGATCATCTACGAACAATTGCAGATTGACATCTTCCTGATTCAGTAAACCAAAATTATGGAGTGTGACTCCCAGTCGCACCGGTTGGTTCAGCGTGGCAAAAACGGACTTACTGGAGAAGTCGATCACAGCCAGGTTTGCTTCTTCCGCGAGACCGATATCTTTCAAAGTCAAAGTCGATTTTTTTGAAATGGCTTCCATTAATGAGCGAACGCGAGCGCTTTCCTGATCTGTCTGCAGAGGTGCCCAGCTTTGTGCCTGAAAGTCGCTGATCACGATCACTTCTTTCTGTGCCAGTTCCTGTGCCTGTCCCAAAAATTCCAGAGCCGTCTGCAAAGCCTGTCCCACGTTTCCGTATTCTGCGGTAGGCTGCATCCTCGCAATTTCTTCCAGGACATACGCCTGCTGACGGGAAGGACGGGAAATCAATGCCTGCGGGGATGAATTGGAAATCTGAATCAGTTGAAAGGCGTCTCCGGGGTTTGAAGCGGAAACCTGAGACCGCGCGAGTTCTCTCGCCTCTTCGAAGATTGATTGTTCCTCTCCATTCCAGCGCATACTGAAAGAGGTGTCGATCACGAGAATACGATGCACGGGGGCCGCCGATTCAAAGAAGGCGCCTTGCACGGACCAATACGGACGGGAAAAGGCAATCGCCAGTAACAACAGAATCAAACAGCGGACTAACAGCACGAGTAACTGTTCAAATCTGACTCGCCGCGAATACTTTTTAGTCGCGAGCAGCAAAAATTTCATCGCCGCCCAGTCGGTTTCAATAAACTTTCGTTTGTGCAGCAGATGGATCAGTATCGGTATGCCTGCCGCCAGCAAGCCTGCCAACAGCCACGGGCTGGCGAATCCAAAGGCCAATACAGGATGAAATGAAAATTCGAACATAAAATTGAAATTCGGAAAAAATTAAGAGCCCACTCGCGTCTGCCGATGTGACAAAAATGCAGACAACGCGACATCCAGAAAATGATCGGTGCGGATCAGAGCATAATCCATTTTTAAATCACGGCAGCCGCGTTGGACGGTCTTTAAAAACTTTTCGAATTCTGCCTGATACGCTTTTTTCAACGAACGGGGCTCGGCCATCTGTTCGGGTTGATTTTCCAGACCCCGAAACAGGACCGGCTCTTGAAACGGAAAATCCTGCTCAGCCGGATCAATCACCTGCAACAGACTCACATCATGTTTGCGATGCCGAAAATGCTTCAGCCCCAACAGGACGGAATCCAGATCATCAAACAGATCGCTGATAATAATTATTAAACTGCGGCGGGTAATTCGCTCAGCCAGTTCATGAAACACCTTTCCCAGCCCCGATTCGCCTGTCGGCTCGGTATGTTCCATCGTGTAATAAATCTGCTTCAAATGGGTCGGTTGACTGGAAGGTCTGAGAAAATCGATCACATGATCATTCACGGTACACAGTCCGGCGGCATCCTGCTGTTTGATCACCACATATGCCAGCGCTGCTGCCACCAGCCGACCATATTCCCATTTTGAAAGCGCCGCGTTCGCAGAACGATATCGCATCGATTCGCTGCAGTCGAGAATGATATGGCAGGTGAAATTGGTCTCGGCTTCATACTGCTTGAGATAATAACGATCCGACTTAGCGTAAACTTTCCAGTCGACATAGCGTAGATCGTCACCGATGACATATTCCCGATGCTGCGCAAACTCGGCAGAAAAACCATGAAAGGGGCTCTTATGCGAACCCGAAACATAGCCTTCCACAATCTGCCGTGCCGCCAGATCCAGATTCTGGACCTTAGCGAGCGTCTGCGGATCTAAATACTTGCGGTAATCGTCCATCAAGTTTTTCCTGAGAGGAATCGACGGAAATGAGTTGTATCAAACGGTCTACAATCTTGTCGGGAGTCATACCCTCCGCTTCGGCGTTGAAATTCGTAATGATACGATGTCTTAATACCGGATGCGCGACCGCACGCACATCATCCGTACTGACATACATCCGCCCGTGTAGAATCGCCCGCGCTTTCGCCCCCAGAACCAGATTCTGGCTGGCACGCGGCCCTGCGCCCCAACTCACAAATTCCCGGATAAAGTCGGGAACATCATCAGGTTGAGAATCGTTCCCCCCTCTGACGCGCGTCATGCGGGCAAACTGCATGGCATAGCGGATCACATGGTCAGCCACCGGTACTTTGCGAACCAGGGACTGAAATGATAACAGCTCATCCAGGTCCAGTACCTTCTTGACCGAATAAGATTCGTCAGACGTCGTCTGCCGCACGATCGCGAATTCTTCCTCTTCGCTTGGATAATCGACTTTGATTTCAAACATGAACCGATCCAGTTGCGCTTCAGGCAGTGGATAGGTTCCCTCCTGCTCAATCGGGTTTTGTGTCGCCAATACAAAGAAGGGGACGGGGAGTTTGTGTTTGCGTCCCCCCGCAGTGACCTGATGTTCCTGCATCGCTTCCAGCAGGGCAGCTTGTGTTTTCGGAGGCGTGCGGTTGATTTCATCAGCCAGCACCACATTCGAAAATATGGGCCCGGCCAGAAATTTGAAATCGCGATTGCCGGTGCTTTTGTCTTCCTGAATGACATCGGTTCCGGTGATGTCTGCCGGCATTAAATCGGGTGTAAACTGCACGCGGTTGAAAGACAGATTCAACGTATCGGCCAGAGTATGCACGATTAATGTTTTTGCCAGGCCGGGCACACCTACCAGCAGACAATGTCCGCCCGCCAGGAGAGAAATCATTAATTCTTCGACCACCTGATGCTGCCCGATAATGACCCGGTTCACTTCCTGCATCAGTCGTTCGTATGCCTGGTGTAATTTTTCAACGGCTTCCAGATCGGAAGATTCCATCGTAGGATCGCTGCTCACGATATTGCCAGTTTCTTGTTCGAAGAAATGAAAAACGCCCGCCTTATGTGACTATCACTATTGTGACGAGCGAGCCCCCGTCCCTGCAAGGCTGTTTGGCCGTGTTCTTAACTGTCGGCGCCTTTTGCTCCCCAGGGGGCAATTTGCGTAAGGCCTTTGGTTGCTTTCAGTTCAGCATAACACTCTGGCATATCAAAGGCCGTTAATACATTGGGGATCAGCGTGGAGAGTGGCCATTCATAGTGTTCGGTTTCTGCAATTTCACTGAAGGAAGTCAACGCATTTTTCAGCGTCACCTGTTTCACCTGTGGCGAAAACAAGGCAGCAAACGTCGCCGGCAAAGCACCCCAGCCGCGACCGATCAGATGAATGTCGGAATGACCGTTCGCAGTCAGCCAGTCGAGAACCCGCAGGACGTCAAATGTTTTTTGGCCAAGATAAGGGTCGTCCAGCATGACGGCGTGTGCGGCATAGAAGTAATCGCTGCCGTACGGAGTAAAAAATGAATTTGGACTGGTTGTATCGGGCAGCGACTCACCAATGCCCCGCACATCACAGGTATAAAGCACGCGTTCTTTATCCTGACTGGCTTTTTTTAACAACGGTTCCTCCTGCAGTTCGGCATCAGAGGAGACATGCGGAATGTACAAAGTTGCCCGTTTACCGGCAGCCTGCGGAGGACGGGAATAAAGCAGCTCATCGGAAACACGATATACGACCGCCTGAATACCCGGTTCCGTTTCCACCGCATAAGTAATGGAATGTTTCAGCGGATAGTTTTTGCCTCCCCGGTTTCGCAAGATACGGTAATCGGGGGTGCCGTCTACATGTTTCAGTCTCAGTGTTTCTGCCACTGCCGACTGGAGAGCCGGGCCGGATTTCGGTTTACGCTGTTTTGCCAGTTCCTGTGATCGCTCTGCCGTAAAGACGTGCATCGGCTTGGAGCCGACATCGGCAACGGAGCCTTTGGGAGTACACCACAGCGTTTCGTCTTTTTCAATCGTCAGCTTCGGCTCTTTCGATTCATCAGAAATGCCGGTGGCCTGATTGAACCATTCATACATGGCTTCCCGATTTTCCTGCGAATAACCGTGATAAGTCGGGCCGACAAAATGCGAAACGTTTTCTTCCTTACCCAGCAGTTTATACAGCCGTTTCAATCGCAGATACGCTTCCCGTGCGCCGCGCACATCAAAATAATCCCGTTCTTTGCTCAGTATTCGTACCGGGTTCGGCGCCTGGGCTGCTAAAAAGTCGGCATGGTCGAGTTCGAGTGCCAGCACCTTGGGTGGACACTGTTCGGTATCTGCGGGAAGTTCATTTTCCATATTGCGGCGGAACGTGGTCACGAAACAACTGGGGGCCGCCATCGTCCACCGCGGTTCGACACCACACAACCAGGTCGTCATCGTTCCGCCACCAGAATTGCCGGTGACTCCAACCCGTTTTGGATCGACTTCTTTGCGGGTTAACAGATAATCCAGAGCGCGAATACCGTCCCAGGCGCGCCACATCGCAAGATTTTCGCCGACCAGAAATTGCTGATTGCCTCCATGTAGATGCTCGCGCACCCCTGCGCCGATGGTCGATTTCAGATCGTCACCACTATATTGGACCCGCTCTCCCTGACCGATGGGATCATAGATCAGAACGACGTACCCTTTTCTGGCCAGTCCCTGTGCAAACGACTGGTAGGCGGTTTCGGCTTTTCCATTGTGCGAGTGACCACAGGTCCCCACAACCCCCGGCACCGGTTCGGTAATTCCTTTTGGAAGATATAGATTCGCCGTAACGAGAAAGCCGGGACGACTTTCGAAGATGACGTTTTCGATGGTATAAGTATCACGGTCTGTCGTTTTCGTGATACGGGCATTTAAAGGAGTGCGTTCGGGGTTCGGGCCAAATGCTTCCCGGATTCGTTTTTGCACGGAACGCACATATTCTTCTGCGTCGGCTTTGGTTTTTAACGAATCGAGCCGCTCGATCGTTTTGGCTTCCTGCGCTCTGACCCTGCTGACAAAGTATTCCTGAACCATTCGCGGGAAGCGATTCAATGCTTGATTTTTTTGATCGGACGAGCCCGGGGCAGCCGCCAGTTCCGAAATCATTAAGTTCTCTAACAGACTCAAACCGACCAGACTCATGCCACCTGTTTGTAAGAAAGAACGTCGTGAGAGATCTTCTAACCGGTCAATCGACTGTTTGGGGCCCGACATAGTGAATGATCCTGATGTTAAGTATATTAATGATAAAATTGATAAAAAATGTGGTGCCAGTGAATGAAAGACTTGAACACGCCGAAACAAAGTTTCTGAATTCAAATAATGATTGGTGCATGCGTTGATTGTTATCAAAGCCTGGTTTTCTTTACAATTGGCCTCTCTATAATGAAAATCATTCAGACAATTGTACAGAAAAATATGACTTGTTTTGGCATAATTCCATAACACGCATTAACCAGGTAGGAAGTTAGTTGAAAAGCAGGACAGATTTCTGTAATTCTGAACCCTAGAAATACAATTGCGCTCCCCGCTGCCTCAGCAGACATTCCCTTCAGAAATGGATCTTTAATGGAAGTTCATTCCCAGCAAGAAACTGCAAGCCTGGTCAAGACACTTCACGATAATATTTCCAGTGTACTCATCGGCAAACCGGAGGTGGTGCAACTCGCGATTGTGACATTGCTGGCAGAAGGGCATATCCTGATCGAAGATGCGCCCGGTGTCGGGAAAACGTCACTGGCAAAAGCGATCGCGAAAAGTCTGGACTGTAATTACACACGGGTTCAGTTCACGCCAGACATGCTTCCTTCGGATATTCTGGGATCGAATGTTTTTCTCCCAAATCTGGGTGAGTTCGAATTTCGAAGAGGTCCCATTTTTTCCAATGTGCTCCTGGCAGATGAAATCAACCGTACGCCTCCCCGCACGCAAAGCGCCCTCTTGGAAGCAATGAATGAAGGGCAGGTGACTGTAGAGGGACAAACGATTATCCTGCAACCTCCGTTTTTTGTGCTGGCGACACAAAATCCGTTTGAATTTGAAGGCACATACCCCTTACCGGAAAATCAACTCGACCGATTCATGATGTGCATCGATATCGGTTATCCCGAACGTTCGATTGAACGTGAAGTTTTAATCCAGCATCGTTTGGGCGAAGCGGTGAATACACTACAACCTGTACTGGCTGTGAAACAACTCAGAGAAATGCAGCAGGCGGTGCGCGAAGTACGCGTTGATGATTCCTTGACTGACTACATCCTCGAGATTGTGGAAATTACCCGCAATCACCCGGAACTCACGTTAGGGGTCAGCACACGGGGGGCAATCACGTTTTCGCATGCTGCCCAAAGTAAAGCATTTACGGAAGGGCGAGATTATGTCACCCCGGATGACATCAAGCAGTTAGCGGTGCCGGTGCTGGCACATCGCGTGATAACCAAATCTCTGATACGTGAAAACCAGCGGGCTCGCGCCAGTGAAATCATTCGTCAGATTCTGCAACAGGCTGCGGTTCCGGGATAAAATGGGGTATTCGGATTTTTTTGGAAAATCCGCCGCCATCCCGAATATTTGCCGTTCTGTCATTATTAAATAGTCGTCAGTAACAGTATTGGATAAGATACTGATACTTACCGGCGGTGAAGTCGCAGTGCGACCCGCCGCAGCAGACCCAAACGTTTTACCGGGTGATGAGCCATCTGCCCGCTTCTGGAGAATAAAAATGGATTTGAACCGAAACGCAAACTGGTGGTTCGCCCTGATTCTTGCGTCTTTTTTCACCAGTTCAAACTGGAACCAGCACATGTTGTCTGCCAACGATGATTCTAAACAGGCGTCGCAGCAAACTTCGTCAGAGCCTACCGATATCAAAGCTGAAGCCGTGTTTACCAACCGGCTGGCGAAAGAAACCAGCCCCTACCTGCTGCTTCACAAGCACAACCCTGTGGACTGGTTTCCCTGGGGGCCGGAAGCTTTTGAAAAAGCAAAGCAGGAAAACAAAATCATCTTCCTCTCGGTTGGTTACAGCAGTTGCTACTGGTGTCACGTGATGGAACGGCTGGTGTTTGAGAATCCTGAAATTGCCAAGTATATGAACCAGCATTTTGTGAATATCAAAGTGGATCGGGAAGAACGTCCCGATATCGACGACATTTATATGGCGTCGTTAACCGTTTATTATCATCTCATCGGCGCGCCCTCAAATGGTGGCTGGCCTTTATCGATGTTTTTAACTCCGGAACGGGAACCATTTGCCGGCGGCACCTATTTCCCTCCGACTGATCAGGGAGGGCAAATGAGTTTTCCCCGCGTTCTGCAGCGCGTGAATCAACTCTGGTCAGCAGATAAAAAACAGGTCCAGCAAAGCGCGACGATCATTGCCAAAGAAGTCGCCCGCCTGCAGAAAGAAGAGGCGGCGTCTGAAACCATTGCCATCGAAAGTAAACTGGTCAAAGCGGGTGTCAGAGCAATCAATGCCGGCTATGATGCCGAATTTGGCGGGATCGACTTTGCTGTAGACAGTCCGAATTCTCCCAAGTTCCCGACTTCGTCCAAACTCGTGCTCTTACAATACGACATTCAGTCCCCCGCGCAAGACCCCACGTCTGCAGAGTCGGCCAAAGTTCTGTATCACACACTCGATGCGATGGCCAATGGAGGAATCTACGACCATCTGGGGGGCGGCTTTCATCGCTACAGTACAGACCGTTACTGGCATGTGCCCCACTTTGAAAAAATGCTTTACGACAACGGGCAACTGGCCTCACTGTATGCGAATGCATTTGCGCAAACCGGGAATGTTCAATACAAGAATGTCACCGAAGGAATTATCGATTTTGTGCTCCGGGAACTGACCGATCCGCAGGGGGGCTTTTATTCCGCCCTCGACGCTGAAACCGATGGCATCGAAGGCGAACGTTATGCCTGGAATCAGGAAGAAATCAAATCTATTCTCGGTGATGAATATCCTCGCTTTGCAGAATTCTACGGGTTGAACGAACCTGCCCGCTTCGAACACGGTTATGTACTACATCGGGTGACTTCTCTGGAAGCATTGGCGGAAAAGCAGCAAACGACTCCGGCAGCTCTCGAAACCAGACTCGCGTCGATGCGGCAAAAATTGCTGACAGTTCGCAATAAGAGAACCGCACTTTTAATAGACGATAAAATCCTGACCAGTTGGAATGGTCTGATGATTCAAGGCATGGCGACAGCAGGGCGGGTTCTGAAGCGTCCCGATTACACGGCGGCCGCCGAAAAATCCGCTCAGTTTATTCTCGATCAGATGCGCGATGAGCACGGTCACCTGTACCGCAGCTATCGTGCAGGACAGGCGCGGTTGAACGCTTATCTGGATGATTATGCGTTTCTCGTACAAGGGCTGCTCGCTCTGCATCAGGCGACCGGTAAACAGCACTGGCTGGATCAGGCCCGCCAACTGACGGATCTGCAGATTGAACTGTTCTGGGATCAGAAAGAGCACGGTTTCTATTTCACGACTCATGATCACGAACAGCTGATCGCCCGCACCAAAAATGCGTACGATGCCGCGATTCCCTCCGGCAACAGCATCAGCGTTCGCAATCTGATTCTCTTATCTGAACTGACCCACGATCCAAAATACCGCCAGTACGCCGATCAGACACTGCAGCTGTTTGGCAGAATCATCAAACGTTATCCCGGTCGTTGTGCCCAACTGGTACAGGCCGTCGGCGAATATCTGGAAACATCCGTCGATCAGAAACAGTCAGCCATTTCTATCCCCGCCGGTGATTTCATGTGGGAACAGGATTCCGATCCGAACATCGATGAAAGCTCCGAACAACTGGCTGCCGTAAACCCCGGCATCGATTTACTGATCGCTGCCGGTCTGGGTCAAACCGAACAGAAGAAAAACCTGGTTTCCGCGAAAGCCTATCTTTCAGTCGATAAGCTGCCAGCGGGCAAAACCTGTCAGGTGGCGATTGTATTAACCATCGAGGAAGGCTGGCACATCAATACGAATCCGTCCAGCCCTGATTTTCTGGTGCCCACCACGTTCACCGTCAAGTCGATGCAGAATATCAAATTGACTAATGTCAAATATCCCGGCGGTCACGCATTCAACGTGGAGGGTTTTGATCAACCACTGCAGGTTTATGAGAAACAGGCCATCGTGCGGGGCACATTGGAAATTCCCGCTGACGCCGCTGGTAAAGAAGAACAGCTTGAACTCAATGTGAAATATCAGGCCTGCAATGATAAGACC
>NZ_CALFPF010000737.1 GCF_937919775.1 uncultured Gimesia sp. | reverse complement strand
GTCCGAAGCCGGCGAGGGAATCGAATTAAAGACCCTGTTTCTAGGCGGGGGCACCCCCACTCACCTCAGCATTGAACAACTGCAAAGATTGTTTGACGCCGTTTTTTCCCATTTTCAACTGGCGGCCGATTACGAATTCAGTATTGAAGCCAATCCGCTCAATCTCAGTGACGAAAAAATGGACTTTCTGAAACAGAGCGGTGTGAACCGGGTCAGCCTCGGCGTGCAGTCCTTCGACTCGGAAATACTGACCTTCCTGGAACGGGACCATCAGCCGCAACAGATTTTTGAAATTGTTCAAGCGCTGCAGTCCCGGATTGAAAATGTCAGTCTCGACCTCATCTTTGCCGTCCCCGGCCAGACTCTGTCAGGCTGGAAAACTTCACTCTCTGAAGCGGTTCGGCTCAACGTCCCGCATATTTCGACTTATGGATTGACGATTGAAAAAGGAACTTCTTTCTGGAGCCGGCAAAAAGCAGGCCTCTTCGATTTGCCGGAAGAAGATCTGGCGGGCGCCATGTATGAATACTCGCTGGAGTTTCTGGATGCGGCAGGCTTAAAGCATTATGAAATTTCCAACTTCGCCCGACCGGGTTATGCATGTCGGCACAATGAAGTCTACTGGACCGGCCATCCTTATTTTGGTTTCGGCCCGGGCGCAGCCAGTTATCTGAATGGAATTCGCAGACAGAACCACCGCAGCGTCATCACCTGGTTGAAGCGAATCGCCGCAGGAGAACCCCCCATCGCCGAACAGGAAGAGCTGTCGCCGGAGAATCGTGCTCGGGAAGCGATCATTTTCAGTTTAAGACGCCGGGCAGGAATCAACGTGTCTGAATTTGCAGAACGATATGGCTTCGAGCTCTACGACTTAGCGAACACAGCCATCCGGAAACATGTTGCGGCGGGTTTTCTGGAAGAAACTCCCACGCATGTTCGACTCACCCAGGCAGGCTGCCTGCTCGCCGATTCGGTCGTCATCGATTTCCTTTAATCGGAAATCGCTATTTCACACTGGGATATTCCTGTGTGACTTGCACCTGATATTTCCCTGGAAACGGTGTCCAGCCGTTGTCCATTTTGCGTCCCTGAATGTCGAACTGCAATGTTCCTTTGGGCACGAGAAAATAAAGGCCCCCCTGAAAATCATCATGCACGCAGGGAAAGATTTTGTGATTCACACGGGCTTCCATGTGATACCCTAGACCTCCCATCAGGGAATTCAGCCCCACCGTATTTCGATAATTGATGAGATCAGGCATCACGTCGCCTGTTTCAAGAAAACGTTGCCAGTCGGCATAAAATCGTTTGAGTTCACTTTGATACTCGGTAATCCGGGGCTGATCCAACGACACGCCATTCTTGCTGATATAATCCATGAGCGCAGGATCACCGGTCAGATCAACGCGCACCAGTTCGGTGCTGCTTCCCGGCTTCAGTCGGATATACAAGCCTCCCTTGTCAGACCCATAAAATAACATCTCCATTAAATCGCTCTGCACGCGCCGGGGAGTTTCTTTTAAACTTTGATTGACGGTCTGAATCACCTCGTCAGACACGCCCAATCCCGATGTTTTCAAGTGATGTTCCAGTTTTGCACTTTCGGAATTCAATCGGGACGCCACCAGGTTCCCTTCGAGGCGGGGACCATAGGCCCAATAGAAATAACCGGCGACTCCCAGCATCAGGCCCGCAAAAAAGAGAACGACCAGAATCCCCCCCACATTCGATTTACGGCGCTTGCGTAAATAGAGTGAAGTCTGACTTGTCATGGGTCTCTGCTCGGGAGACGTTACGGGAGAGACTGGCGGATCAACGGTTTGCTCAGTGGCATTAACGGTCTCCACAGATTGCTGCTGTGGCACCGGAGTATTTTGTGCTGGCGGCGCGGGTTGACTTCCTGCTGCAATCGGATTGGGGATCACCAGCTTGGTGCCACACCGCGGGCAGTCTCCCTGCTTACCGGCC
Organism: uncultured Gimesia sp.; assembly: GCF_937919775.1. Lineage (GTDB taxonomy): Bacteria > Planctomycetota > Planctomycetia > Planctomycetales > Planctomycetaceae > Gimesia. The sequence goes on along the minus strand of NZ_CALFPF010000737.1, from coordinate 349 downwards.
GAGGCATCCGGTACTTTTAGGGTCGATGTACAATAGGGACAATCAAATTGTATTGTCATTCTTCTACTCAAGTATCAATGGGATTATTTATTTGATCGGACAGAACCGGAAGAAATCGTTCAATTGCCGATAGTCGTGCGAGGCAGGTTTGGGCGGGAATTCTAAAGCGACTGACCTCAATTATAGGGATTCGCGCAATAAAAACCAGACTGTTTTACGGTGTCATCACTCCCATTCATCGCGAATCAGGAGCCGTTGGTCAGGTTATTTCAAAGATTCCAGATACGCCAGCAGATGTGCAGCCTGTTCTGCCGTCAGATCACGTAATAACTGTTCGGGCATAATAGAC
>NZ_CALFPF010000736.1 GCF_937919775.1 uncultured Gimesia sp. | reverse complement strand
CCCCTGTCGATTCCAGAACAATTCGCTCATTTTTTCATTAATTATCTGATGATCTGTGAATCAGCGGGGAAGTTTCCCGGTAAAAGTGATCTCCACCGATCCGGCTGGCTAAAATATCGGAAAAGGAACTCGCATTTCCTCACGACTCTGATTCTGTTTTTAAAATCAAATGTGAAGTAACTTGGACTCCTGCAGCCAACCGTTTAGAGTGAGAGCAAAACAGGATCAGCAAACCAGATCTCATCCCGATCTCATATTTTATCTACCAGGAACACCAAGATGGCTCAGGCATTGAATTGGAACAGTCAGAATTTGACTCACGGTTGGCAGCGGGGAGTGACCGCCTTTTATTACGGTCTCGGTTTTTCTGATGAAGATTTCGACAAAGCACAGATTGGCATCGGCGTCCCCTTGCTGGATGGAAACCTCTGTAATGTCCACGCTTATGAACTGGCAAAAGACATTGCTGAAGGGTGTAAAGCGGCCGCCATGATCGGCTTCCCTTTTGGAGTTCCCGCCGTCAGTGACAATATCACTCAGGGACAGGAAGGGGGAAACGCCAGCCTGCCTTCACGCAATATGATCGCCAATGGCGCAGAATGCGTGGTCAGTGCCCACTCCTATGATGCACTGATCGGGCTGCACAACTGCGATAAAAACGGCCCCGGTTTCGCGATGGCTCTGGCGCGGCTGAATTATCCGGGTCTGATCGTCAGCGGCGGCAGCATTATGCCGGGCTGTCATAAAGGCCAGGACATCTCCATTCTGGACGTGTATGACTCACAAGCATCCGCCGCGGTCGGCGCGATGGAACAATCCGAGGCAGAGCAGATTCTCAAAACCGCCTGCCCCGGTCCCGGCGGTTGCGGGATTGCCGCTTCGTTCAATACATGGGGCATCGCGCTGGAAGCCATCGGCCTGATGCTGCCTTTCAGCAGTTCCACTCCTGCCATTGATGCGGCGAAAAAAACGGAATGCCAGAATGTGGCGACCGCGGTGAAGAATCTGTTAGCGCAAAACATTCGCCCGCGCGACATTCTCACTCGCACAGCCTTCGAAAATGCAGCCGCCACCATCGCCGCCGTCGGCGGTTCCACTAACGGCATCCTGCACCTGCTGGCGTTGGCAAGAGAAGCAAAAGTGGAGTTCGATCTGCACGACATCCAGAAAATCCTGAAGAAAACACCCGTCTTTTGCAGCTTTGCTCCTCGCGGCAAAAAAACAATGGTCGATCTCCATAAGCTGGGTGGCACGCCCGTGCTTATGAAACACCTGTTAAAAGCCGGCATTGTTGACGGCAGTTGTCTGACGGTGACCGGTAAAACTCTGGCAGAGAATCTGGCCGACATTGGTGATGTCCCCACCGATCAGGAACTGATTGCACCGCTGGATCAGCCATTTAAAGGTTATGCCGATATCCAGGTCTGTTTCGGTAACCTCGCTCCGGGGGGCATTGTCTTCAAAGTTTCCAGCATGGCGGAATCTCATTTCAGCGGCACTGCCTGCTGTTTCGAAGATGCCAAGGATGTCTCAGACGCCGTCGAAGCCGGTAAAATCAAACCGGGAAACATCATCGTCTTAAGAAATCTGGGCCCGGTTGCTTCCGGAATGCCCGAAGTGCTCGTCGCAACAGCAGCCCTCGCGGTTCCCGAACTGGATGGAAAAGTCGCTTTCATCTCAGACACGCGCGTTTCCGGTGTTTCGCACGGCGCGATCGGCGTGCATTGTTCGCCGGAAGCAGTCGTCGGCGGGCCCATTGGTCTGGTTCAGGACGGAGATCGTATTTCATTCAGCCTGCTGGAAGGAACCATCACGGTCGAAATCAGCGATCAGGAATTGCAGGCACGTCGAGACAACTGGTCGCTGAATCCCGTCGTGCACACCAGAGGTTATCTCGCTGACTTTGCAGCGACAACATCACAGGCACACCACGGATGTGTGAGTAAAGCGCTCCACCCCACATGCGAATAAAGGTCGAACTCAAAACAAAAGACTGAGGAATTTATCAGCATGACGACACCAAAGTCCTTTCCGGAGGAACTTTTGAAAACCTTAGCCCAATATCATCAAGCGCATCTGGTACACTGGTGGGAGGAATTGGATGAACGGCAGCAGGATGAATTAACGTCGCAAATTCAATTGATCGATTTTGCGCAAATCCAGCGTCTCTATTCGCCGACGCATCCTCAGAAAACGGAAGAATCTCCTGCACAGAAAGCAGAACGGGCCACCCACCCTGCAACGGTCATTCGACTTCAGGATCGAGCGCAGTCAGCACCCGAGACCGCGCAGGCAGTTCAAGCGGGAAATCAATTGCTCGCGGAAGGAAAAGTCGGCGCGATCCTGGTTGCGGGAGGCCAGGGTTCCCGACTGGGCTTTGAGCACCCCAAAGGCATGTACCCGGTGGGTCCCGTCAAACAGACTTCACTGTTCCAGATTCTGGTGGAACAGTTGATCGCCCGGTCACGCAACGCGGGCAAACCCATCTGTTATTTCATCATGACCAGCGATGCCACCCACGCTGAAACCGTGACTTATTTTAATGAGCATCAGAATTTCGGCCTGCAGGCAGAACAGCTCTATTTCTTTAAACAGGGAACGATGCCCGCCGTCGATGAACAGACCGGCGAGATTCTGCTGGAAGAAAAACATCGCATCGCTGTCAGCCCGGACGGTCATGGGGGCATGCTGGCCGCGCTTAAAAAATCCGGACTGTTTGAGGTCATGCAGGCAAAAGGGATCGAGTATCTCTACTACCATCAGGTCGATAATCCGACCGCGATTGTCTGCGACCCGGAATTCCTGGGTTATCATCTGCAACGCGCTGCGGAAGTCTCTGTCAAAGTTGTTTCCAAGCGCTCCCCCGATGAAAAAATGGGAATCGTCTGCGACGTCGATCAGAAAACGCAGATCATTGAATACAGCGACCTGCCGGACCACATCGCAGAACTGACTGATAAGGACGGAAATTTGTTGCACTGGGCGGGAAGCACGGCCATTCACATTTTTAATCGTGCCTTTCTCGAACAAATCGCCAACGATGACGGGCTGCTTCCCTTTCATCAGGCATACAAAAAAGTCCCCTTTATTGATTCCACTGGCGATCAGGTTTCCCCAGACGAGCCAAATGCGATTAAATTCGAACGGTTTATTTTTGACGTTCTGCCTGTTGCAGAGACAGTTCTGGTTTACGAGATTGACCGATTACGCGAATTCAATCCTCTCAAAAATGCGGACGGTCCGGATTCTCCTCAAACCGTGAACGCTGCCCTCTGCCGGATTCATGGCCAGTGGTTAACGGCTTGCGGAGTCGAAATCGCTGAAGGCACGCCGGTCGAAATCAGCCCCCTGATCGCGCTGGACGAAAGCGAATTAAAAACCAGAATCTCTCCCGATGATCAGTTTACAGCCCCGATCTATCTGGGAGAATAAGCCATCGTCTCAGTGAAATGGAAACAGGGGGCATCATCCTCGCAGGTGATTCTCAATTCGAAGGTGGAGAATTAACATTATGCTTCACACGGTTGTCATGGCGGGTGGCAGCGGCACACGGTTCTGGCCTCAAAGCCGCAACGCGAAACCCAAACAACTGCTGAAACTGGCAGGAGAGCACACGATGATCCAGGCGACCGCTGCGCGTTGCCGCCCGTTATCAGACAATCAACATCTCTGGGTCGCGACGAATGAAACTCTCGCTGAAGAAATTCACCGCCAACTCCCCGACATCCCTGTAGATCAGATCCTGATCGAGCCTGTGCCCCGAAATACGGCCCCCTGCATCGGACTGGCGGCAATTCACTTACTGAAGAAAGACCCGGAAGCAATCATGCTGGTGGCCTCTTCTGATCACATCATTCATCCGGAATCCGGTTTTCTCAGTACGATCAAACAGGCAACTACTCTGATTAAAGCGAAACCAGAGACGCTGGTTTTGATTGGCGTCCCACCGACTTACCCAGCCACTGGTTATGGATACATCCAATGTGGCCCCCCTTTCGGTTCCGCGCAACACCAGTGGGAGGTGTCTCAATTCAAGGAAAAACCCGACGCGGAAACCGCACAGCGCTACTGTGATCATCGCAACTACCTCTGGAACTGTGGAATTTTCATCTGGAAAGCACGCGCGATATTAGATGCTTTTTCCCGATGTGAACCGGAAATGTACAAGCAACTGTTGCAGATTTCCGACGCCATCGGGACACCTCAATACGAATCCGTTCTCAAACAGGTTTTCCCGGCGATGAAATCGGAATCGATTGATTACGCCATTCTGGAACATTCGAAAGACGATCTGGCTGTGATCCAGGCAGAATTTGAATGGGATGATGTCGGTAACTGGAACAGCCTGCAGAAATATTATCCAGCTGATGCGAACGGCAATACCGTCGTCGGGCTGCACTGCGGCTTGGAAACGTCAAACAATATTATCGTTTCCACAGACGATCATCTGGTCGCGACGTTCGGAATCGAAAACTGTTTGATCGTGCACACCCCCGACGCCACGCTGATGGCCCGCAAAGATGATGAATCCGCAATCAAAAAGTTAGTTTCCCTGCTTGAGGAGCGTGGTTATGAACGATTCCTCTGAGATGCAGCAGCCATTCGACGCAGAATTTCCTTCAGAAGGTCGCCTGATGGGGCTCGACTACGGCACAAAACGGGTCGGCATTGCCATTTCCACGTTTGAGCAAAACATTGCCAGTCCACTGGAAAACTACACCCGCCAAAACGAAGCACAGGATCAGAACTTTCTTCTGAAGATGATCAAAGAATATCAGTGTAAAGGGCTGGTCGTGGGACTGCCCGTCCATATGAGCGGCGATGAGGGACAAAAAGCGAAAGAGGCGCGCCGGTTCGGAAACTGGATCAGTCAATTCGCTCAGATTCCAATCCGCTTCTGGGACGAACGCTATTCTTCAGCCATTGCCGAAGAATTCCTGGCGAACATCAATATCAGCCGCGGTAAGCGAAAGGACTATCTCGATAAACTGGCTGCCCAGATTATCCTGCAGTCCTTTCTCGAGAGTTCAGACCGAAACCGAATTCCGGGATCTTTTTGAACCGTTTCGGGTTCGTTTGCCGTATAATAGTCTGCAGAGTGACCTTTTCTGCATTCCGTACCAAGTGATTTTGAACGAGAATTAATGAAGCCATTGCCCCTTGATCGTGAAGAATATATCGAACAGGCTTATTTCTTCCGGAATTACCGTGAGCGTCTGGAAGACGCCGTGCCGTCTCAGGTGATTCTTGCCACGATCTACGAAGAAATTCTGGCGACGACAAAACTGCCGATGGCGATCGATTTTCTCAAAGGCGAAATACTTTTAACCGGCAGAATCTCGGACGGAATGGAAAAACTTTCGCATTATTTCACCCCTTTCCAGACGTTCATTATCAAAAATGCGGAAGATGACAAATCAAAATTCGACCAGAAGATGGGTTTGAAAATTCTGGAACGCGAAGCAGAATATCGAGCCGATACCCATAATAGTGCGGGGCTTTTTATTTATCAGTTTGAGTGTATCGCGCGCAACCGACTGGGTTATCACAACGGTCTGGATGCCATCTCGAAAGATTCGATGTACAACGAAGACTGGTCGGCCTGGATTCGAAAACTCAAGCTCCAGCTGGGTTCCGTCGACTTCGCGGACCTGCTGTATTTTCGCTCCCAGCATTTTGTGGATGAACAGCGCAGGCAGCCGGGAAACGACCAGTTTACGCCGCGTTATCCCGTTCTGTTCAGCAAGCAGGATGGACGCATCGCCAAAGCGAATCATAACCGCGATCCACTTTATATGTTTGCCGCCCTGCAACGACAACTGGGTTATCCGAATGTCCCCCGACCCCTGCCCCAAACCGGTAAGTCATTATTCCATCCAGCCTTAGAAGCAAGATTACATAAGATCGAAGCCAGGCTCCAGTTGATCGATTCCGAACTGAAAGGGAATCTGGATCTGAATCAATTTATCGTGAAAGACAACCGGTTTGACGATAAAGAGATTAGCTGACGGCCAATAAAGTATACATTAGAACAATATTATATGTAATTTCCTGAATATGACTTGCCAAATCTCGGTGAATTCTCATAACATGGAAAGCGTGTGAGCCTGCTGAGCCGGCATGAGATCTTATCTGTAATGCCTTATCAGAAAAGTCAGGCCCAACACGAAATATTAACTTATTGACGTCACCAATTTCACAAACAGGAGGTAAAATCCAGCAGCTTTAACAATCCCGCCTCAAACGCAAAATGAAATGCCTTGATCTCCCACCCTAAACCTGCACCCACCTTAAGCAGGACATTCAGAAAGGCTCATCAATGTCTACTGTTACTATCGATGCTCCAGAAGCACGCACCGTTTACCCATCAATACAGGTTCCTACAAAACAGTTTTACCAGGCTGCACTGAAAATGGTGCTCTGGTCTTCAGGAACGATTCTCTTCTGTCTGGCAATGGTCGATTTTTATGCCCAGACGAATGCCAGCGAAACAGGGATTGCCCTGCAAAGTGCCCAGGCTGAAAAGCTTGAAATCAATAAAGACCTGCGAATCTCGGATATTGGAAGATATGTCGTTGGTTCTCCGATAGTCCAGACGCGCCCCGCCGACAAATACACTCACATGTGCAAAGAAATGAAAAAGTATACCTGGAAAGGATTCTTCAGAAACTATTCCATTTCCGTTTATATGGGTCTGGGCAATGATCCCTCGGTCGACTTTGTTCATGGCCCCGGTGACCTCATTAAGGGGGCAGGCAAACAAACTTCGCCCCTTTAAATGCGTTGTAGCAATATTGTGAAACCGTCTCCGGTTGAACATCCGCCTTAAGCAGACTATAACATTTGCTTAAGGCTTTTTTATTGGACTGTTCGGGTCACTGATGGCAATCCGGCACTGTCAGTTCATTCCGCTCTCTCACTGCCACAATCATCAACACTGCAAAAGAGTTTGAAAGAATTATGGAAACGATCAAAGGACACCTCTACGACTACCCGAAATACTATGACCTGATTTTTGGTGATGACTGGAAGGCGGAATTTGACTTCTTACAGTGCTGTTTTGAAAAACACGCTACCAGAAAAGTCACCCGCGTATTCGAACCGGCCTGCGGGACCGGACGTTTACTGATTAAACTGGCACAGGCCGGTTATAAAGTGGCGGGCAACGATCTGAATCAACATGCCATCAAGTACTGCAATGATCGCCTGGAGCGATCCGGCTTTCCGCGTTCTGCTGTGATTGGCGACATGTCCAATTTCAAACTCAAACGCCCCGTCGATGCCGCCTTTAATACGATCAACAGTTTTCGACATTTGCAAACGGAAACCGACGCGAAAAATCATTTGCAATGTATCGCCGACGCACTCGCACCGGGCGGGCTCTATATTCTGGGGCTGCACCTGACCCCCACTGTCGGCGAGCCGATGAAAAGTGAAAGCTGGTCTGCACGCAGAGGAAACCTTTCGATCAACTCACATATGGAGTCGATCCGGACAGACCTCAAGCAGCGAAACGAACACCTCGAAATGACGTTTGATGTTTATACACCAACCCGTCAGTTTAAACTGTTTGACACGATGGACTACAGAACCTATACGGCACGCCAATTTAAAGCCCTGCTCGCCAAGGTGCCTGATCTGGAACTGATCGAACTCTACGACTTCATGTATGAAATGGACTTCACAATCAAGATCGATGCGGAAACAGAAGATGTCGTGTTTATCTTACGCAAGAAATAAACAGCGACCTGCTATTCAGCGGCTCCGTTCTCAACTGATGGCAGCACGCGTGTTCCAATATTTTCGCCGGCAACCGCTTTGGCAATGTTGCCGACTTTGCGGAAGTTAAATACCAGAATGGGAATACCATGCTCCATACAATGATGGAGCGCCTGAGCATCCATCACCTGCAGATTCTTGTGCAGCACATCCTGATAACTGATCTCGGAATAACGGACCGCGTGCGGGTTTTTCTCGGGATCATCGGAATAGATGCCATCTACTTTTGTCGCCTTCAAGAGAATATCGGCGTCAATCTCTCGGGATCGCAACGCTGCCGCGGTATCGGTCGTCACGAACGGACTGCCAGTACCGGCTGCCAGAATGACCACACGCCCCTTCTCCAGATGACGAATACAGCGTCTTCTGATAAACGGCTCGGCCACTCCTTCCATGCGAATGGCTGTCTGCAGACGAGTTGGCACGCCTGCCATTTCCAGTGAATCCTGCAGAGCCAGGCCGTTGATCACGGTTGCCAGCATCCCCATATAATGCGCGGTCGCAGGATTGATCGAAACACTCGAAGAGGAAAACTGTTTTCCACGCAGAATGTTGCCGCCACCACAGACGATGGCCAGTTGAACTCCCGAATCGACGAGCACCTTGATTTGTGCCGAAATCGACTCCAGTTCAACCATACTGATTCCGCCTTCTCCATCACGGCAGAAGACCTCGCCACTCAACTTGAGCAGAACACGCTTGTAAGCAGGCTTCAGTTTCGGGGCAGGAGCATCAGTCATCCGTGGCGTCCTCATTGTGATGAAGGTTTTTGATAACACTCATTGGAAATCAGTGTCGGGAATATAAAAAAACGCACGTGCGCGGTCAGCACACATGCGTCTCTATGATCTAAATTATCAGCCGCCAATCGACCAGCGTGTAAATGAAACCGCTTCCAGCCCTTTTTCAGCCAGCGCCTGGCTGACCGTTTTGGAATCGTCAACAGCAAAAGGCTGATAAACCAGAACCCCTTGTTCAACGAAGAAGGTTTTCATCCGGCCATCAACAATTTTGTCAATGATATTATCGGGTTTGCCTGTTGCTTTTGCTTCTGCAACCAGACGATCCCGTTCTTCCTGAATCACTGCAGGATCCAGTCCGGCTTCATTGACAACGGCGGGTCTCAGAGCGGCAATGTGCATGGCCACTCCCCGCAACACATCAACGGCATCGCCTGAAGTACCAGAGGCTTGAAACAAGACTCCCGTTTTACCATCGTGATGGACGTAGCTGCCGGTCGGCGTTTCAGAACGGGCAATTCGTGAAACAACAATTTTCTCACGGATCTTATTCAGCATATCCATGAAATCATCGTTCAATGTTTTACCAGGCGACTTTTCAGAAGGCAGCGCCAGTAAACCTTCCACCGAATCCACTTCCGGATGAGCCAGAAGTTGTTTTGCACAAACGTTTGAAAAACCGACCAGATCTTCGCCGCTGGCAACAGGTGCCGATTCACAGACGACTTCCACCATAACGGTTCGAGAGCCATCTTCGCTGGTCAGAACGGTAATCCGTCCTTCCCTTGTGTCATTTGCGCTGCGTTTCAGTTGAATTTTACCCGCTTCTTCCCGCAGGATATCAATCGCTTTTTCCTGATCGCCGCCTGCATCCTGTAAGGCTTTCTTGCAGGCCATCATCGGCAAATCGGTAATTTCTCGTAATGCTTTCACGGCTGCTGCTGTGATTTCAGCCATCTCAGTAATCTCCTTCGAAAGCCATTCCCCGTTCGGAAACTGCTTTAAAATGATAGTCTGTCTCGAATGTTTATTTTCAATGCGAACCTGCTGAACGGTGAGTTTGACCGTTCAGCAGCTTGCAACATTACTATTGAAAAACGGCGATGCTCTTACAGTGAAGGAACCGGCTTGTATTCTTCTTCAGCGGCTGGGCCTTCATCTTTTTTCCCTGCATCCGGCAGTTTGCTTTTGCCTTCAAGAATGGCAGAGGCCAACTGATTCATCACCAGACGAATCGAACGGATACTGTCATCATTACCGGGAATCGGCAGATCCACTTCATCGGGATCAGAATCGGTATCGATCAATCCCACAACCTTAATTCCCAGAATGTGTGCTTCATGGACGGCATTTTTTTCCTTGGTAGGATCAACCACCACGATGGCCTCAGGCAAACGGTTCATCGTACGAATCCCGTTCAGATTGCGGAACACTTTACGCTTTTCACGCAGCAAAGTGGACTGCATCTTTTTGGAGTAAGACTGAATCGCACCGGTTTCATCAAATGATTCCAGTTCTTCCAGACGCTTCAGACGGTTTCGAATCGTACGAAAGTTGGTTAAGGCACCACCCAGCCAGCGCTCGGTTACATAAGGCATTCCGCAGGCAATCGCGGCGTCTCTGATCGGGCCTTGCGCCTGTTTTTTGGTTCCGACAAACAGAACCAGACTTCCCTGAGAAGCAACGCGTTCCAGATAGCGTTTACCGCGAATGATCCCACGCACGGTCTCTTTTAAGTCGATAATATGAATCTGATTCCGGCGTCCATAAATATAGGGACGCATTTTCGGGTTCCAGCGGCTCGTTTTATGGCCGTAGTGAACACCCGCTTCGAGAATTTCCTTGACCACTAAATCTGACATTTCCCAACTCCTCTTTGTTAAAGGGCACATGACCTGCCGGGGGCCACGTTCTTAAAGAATTACAATCAATAGACTTAGCTACTGAAGGCGTCGAACAGTTTCAACAATAAACGCGCTGCGCAATCCGAGCGAAAAACACTGCGAAGTGCCAGTGGGTGGATAGTATCGGAGTTTTTTGAGCCCGTCAAACCTTGCGACCGTTAATTCAGCGAAATGGATCGAATTTGAAGCCTGCGATCCAACCAATTGGGCTCATCCTGAGTGCGTTGAATCGATATACTCAAACATCACCGCTTCACTCAGGAACCGGCAAGTTATCACGAATCGATTATCCGCTTTTCCTTCACTATTGATTTCATTCACAAAATGCCATCCACACTTCACCAGTTTTCACAAACCGTTCACCGTCTTCGAGACAATCTGATTGCCCTCGAACAGAAAGCGAACCAGCTCGATCTACCGGGATTAAACGGCCGCGAATGGTTTGATATTTTACAGCGAAAACTGATCCCGCAGCTTTCTGATAATGTTTATCTGGTCGTCGCGGTGGTCGGAGGCACGAATATCGGTAAGAGCGTCATCTTCAACCATCTGGTAAATCAACAAACTAGTGCCATCAGCCCCCTCGCATCCCAGACCAGACATCCGGTCTGCCTGGTTCCGCAGAACTTTGAACAGAGCCATGATCTGGAAAAGATCTTCCAGGGCTTCCGCCTGATCCCCTGGGCGTCTGCCGCCGATCCCCTGAAACAGGATGACCAGCATCTGCTGTTCTGGAAAAACAGTGAAAGTCTCGCGCCCAATCTGCTTGTGCTGGATACACCCGACATCGACAGTGATGCCGAAGTCAACTGGGAACGGGCAGAACGGATCAGACAATGCGCGGACGTCCTCGTCACGGTTCTGACACAGCAAAAGTACAATGACGCTGCCGTCAAACAGTTTTTCCGCGAAGCCGCACGTGAAGACAAAGTCATCATCACCATCTTCAACCAATGCGAGTTACCGGACGACGAAGCCTACTGGCCGCTCTGGCTGAATACGTTTTGTCATGAAACCGGGGTGCGTCCCGAGTTTGTCTTCATCGCCCCCAACAATCGGCAAGCCGCCACCAGCCTGCAGCTCCCCTTTTATCGCCGTTCCTTTGAGCCGGCACCGCCTGAGACCGCTCCCGCAATCAATCCGCAAGCCCCTGAGGCAGACACACCCGTAAATTTAATGCAGATCTTATCGCAAATGCATTTTGGTGAGATCAAGGTGCAGACGCTGAAAGGGGCTCTCTATTATCTGGTTGAACAGAACACGGGCGTCCCCGCTTACCTGCGGGAAATCAAAATTCGCAGTAACGAATTCCGCTCTGCCTCGGAACTGCTTTCAGAACAGGAACTGGCCGAGATCGAAAACTGGCCCCTGGTCCCCAATTCCGTCATCGTCGACGCGGTGCGGAAATGGTGGCAATCTCAACGAGAAGGCTGGTCGGCACAGGTACACGGTTTTTACAACACCCTCGGTCAAGGAGTTCTCTGGCCTCTGCGCTACATTCATTCGCTCGCGACAGAGGAAAAACGCCCCCCGATGGAAATCTATCGCGAGCAGGAATGGTCCGTTGTGCTGCAAACCGTGGAAGGGATTTACGACCGGCTGACTTTGGTCAGTGAACTCGGTAATGAGCTGTTGACCAATCGCCTGAAAACATTGCTGAACGGCACCTCGCGCGAACACCTGTTAAAAATTCTGCATGAGGAGCATGCCGGCTTCGATTTCACCGCGCAACTGGAAGAGTTGATCGAAAGTGAAATGACCTTCTTTAAAAAAGACAGCCCGCAGTATTACACGTTCCTGAAACAACTGGACCGGATCGCAGCGGTAGCGCGACCTGCGTTAAGTGTCGGTCTGTTTTTTGTCGGCTTCGGGGCAGTCGGCCACGCCGGCTCTCAACTGGTCACCGACACGATGATCCAGTCTGTCGTGAATGTGGCCGGTGATGTCGCCGGTGGAGCCGCGACCACAACAGTCGGCGAGACAGCCGTCAGCAGTACGGCGTCGACAGGCATCGGATACCTCGAAGCAAAATTCAGAAGATTTCATGCGGTCTTCGCACAAAAACGCTCGGAGTGGCTGGCGACTGCCGTTCGGACGCATTTATTGAAAACGCTTCCGGAAGAACTAAAATCAGCCGTTGACCTGCCGAATTCAGAATGTTTTCAGATCGTTCAGGAGTCGGTAACTGAACTGGAAAAACAATTACAGCAACTCCAGATCTCGATCTGAACTCGCTTTGGAAATTGAATCGACCATTTTAAACGTAATGCCTGTTTTCAGTCATGGAAGCAGAAAACCAAAACAGAAAAAGAGTCTCTCATGGCCACATCGGAATTAGCCCAGATTGAAATGCTGGCGTCAGTCGACAGCTTGATCCATCAACTCAAGCTGTGGAGCGAGCAGCAAACCGACTGGAAAACGGCACAGCAATCTCAGGCAGTGATTCACCAGTTGCTCCCCCGGCTGGATATGCTGCGCGTGCGTCTGGAATCGCCGCTGGTGATTGCCACCTTTGGCGGAACCGGTACGGGAAAAAGCAGTCTGGTCAATGCGTTGATCGGATCTTACTGCACGACTTCAGGCAGGCAACGTCCCACCACGACAGAGCCCGTGCTGATCGCGCATCCCGACACAGACCTGGATCGTTTAGGGCTGGACTTGAGCCAGTTTCATGTCGAGCAAAAAAAACTGGATGAACTGCGAAACATCATTCTGATCGACTGCCCCGATCCCGACACATCGGAAGCGATGGATGAAGCAGGTAATCTCACACGACTGCAACAGATTATTCCCCTGTGCGATATTCTGCTCTATACATCAACGCAGCAAAAATATCGCTCGGCCCGCGTCTCTGAAGAACTGAAAGAGGCGGCGGTGGGACGACGTCTCATCTTTGTGCAGACTCATGCCGGCCTGGACGAAGACATTCGCGAAGACTGGCGACAGCAGCTTTCGCGTCAGTTTGATGTCCCCGAAATTTATTTTGTCGATTCCGTCCGGGCGCTGGAAGATCAACTGGCAGATCGACCGCTGGAAAAAGAGTTCGCCAGCCTGCAAAATGTCCTGAGCACTCAACTCGGAAAATCAGAACGCCTGCAGGTACGCCGCGCCAATCTGCTGGAATTAATTCAGAATGCCATCGATCACTGTTCGCATAAAAACAGCACGGCTTTACCGGCGATTCGGGAACTGGAATCGTTTCTGAAACAACAACAGGTTTCTCTCACTTCGCAAATGTCACAGGAGCTCAGAAAAGAATTGCTCATCAGCCGCAATCTCTGGGAACGCAGACTGCTCTCCTGCGTTTCCGATTCCTGGGGTTTCAGCCCTTTTTCCACGATGCTCCGCGTTTATAACGGGCTGGGCAACTTCATCGCATCAGCCAGTTTATTTCGTGCCAGAAACTCTGCACAAGTCGCCTTGATTGGTGCGCTGCAGGGCGCCCGCTGGATCGGTAACCGACAAAAGGAACAAGCGGCCGAAGACCGCTTGAAACGGATTGGCTCTTTCGGGCTGGATGATAACAAGCTGCGGGAATCACAATTATTAATCGACGGTTATGCACAGGCAGCCGGACTGGCGACTCACCAGGACCACTTTGCCGGTTCGCTGGAGAAACTGCAGACAGAAGCCGCTTATGTCGAAGAACAGTTCCTGAGCGATGCCGGCACGAAAATTGATGGCATTATTACGAAGCTGGCTTACAAAAACTCGGGCTGGTTTACCCGTATCTGGTATGAAACGCTGTTCCTCTCGCTGATTGTTTACGCCCTGGTTCGCATTGGAAAAAATTTCTTCTACGATTCGTTTCTGGACGAACGCAACATTCTCGCCATTGATTTTTATGTTACCGCGGGTGTGATTTTTCTGATCTGGTCCGGTTTGCTGGTGATGCTGTTTACCAGAAAACTGAAGCGCGGCCTCGAAGCGGAAATCAACCAGCTCTCCGACGAACTGGCCCAGGCAAAACTCGCTCACGGACTTTTCCCGCATCTGGAACAGGCATGCCAGCAGGCTCACGCACTGCAACATTCACTCGAACGGATGGGAGGAGAAACGCGCCAGTTACGAAACGAAATCGCCTCATCCCGGATTCTGGGAGCCTGGAAAGTAACAGAGCCGACAATGAATGCCGGCTCCATATCATCTCATCTGACTTCGCAGTAAATTATTTGCGGTTATAAAACATCTCAGCGATGCTGTAAGCCTTGAGCGCCCCGGAACGACTGACTTCTTTACCGTCGATCAGCAGGATCAGTGTCGGCAAAGATTCGACTTTGTATTTGTCCGTCAGCCCCTGATGCTGGTCGACGTCAATCACGCGAATATGGCTCGACGTTTCGGAACCGATCTCCCAGTGCTTTTGTTTCAGAGACGGAAATTCATTGTTTTTCATCTGCACACAGGCAGGACACCAGCTGGCCGTAAACAGCAGAATCTGATGCCGGGAAACATCTTGTTCCATGCGGAAGATTTTCACAACTTGCTCTGGTAA
>NZ_CALFPF010000735.1 GCF_937919775.1 uncultured Gimesia sp. | reverse complement strand
TGACAACTTATATTCTGGGGCCCGATGCCAAAACAGCCTTCCCCATCGCAGTAGAAACGATCGATTTCGATCTGGAAATCGGCGACAAGGAACAGGAAATCCCACTGGCTGCCAAGCCACTAGAGGGAGAAAAAGAGGGCAAATCATCACGGTTCGTTGCGGAAGGGAAAGCGATTCCCGATTCCATCAAAACGGAATCCGATTTGAACGGCCACTTCCATCTGGATATTGGTGAAGATCATTTTCATGTCGATCTGGAACACGGCGAACATGGTCATGAAGGTCACGATCATAAAGATGAAAAGAAAGCAGAAGCTCCTACAGCAGAGCCTGCCAAAGCAGCACCAGTCACGGAAGATCCAAAAGCAGCAGATAAGAAGTAGTTCGTTACTTTTGCTGATTCAATAAAAAAGCTCCCTTGTTCTACAGAGCAGGGGAGCTTTTATTTTTATTGTGGCTGGTTATCTTATAACCAGAAGAAGCGTCGACAGGTTTCGACGACATCGCCAAAGAGAACGTAGAACAGGCTGCGTTCTCCACAGTCGATTTTTGCGCTGACTTCCGCCCCGATACGTAGCGAATCTGCAGGCAGTTTGGCCTTGTTGAAGGTCGCATACATTTCTACGATACTGCCGCTCTCTTCAGAGGAATTGGCGCGTGTGGAAATTTCAGTGATTTCCCCTTCATAAGTGACTTCGTTCGAAGTGGCCAGAATGTACTCCACGGGCAACCCGAGGTCTCCCTTTTTATTTGTGGCTCTGAGAATATGTCCCATGCGTTTTTCTTCCACATCGAGTTCTAACTGCCAGGGCCCTGTGTTATCCATGATTTCGAGGAGTAATTCGCCGCGCTGGACCGGGCGGTTGATCAAAAGCTGTTCGATCTGAAAGGTCGTGACGACTCCATCAATGGGAGCTTTGACATTCAGTTTTTCAAGTCGATCTTTCAGAATCTCGAGGTGTTTTTCGATTCCGAAGATTTGTGTTTTTGTTTCATTTAACTGACCTCGCAGTCGAATGATATCTTCACTTGGTCGTTTGCTGTTATCGCCATTCTGTAGCTGAGCACTCAAAGTAAGCTGCATCAATCTCAATTCACTCAACTTGTTTTCTGTTTCGAGTGCCTGTGCTTTTAAATCTTCGTTTCGAATCTCAACCAGCAGGTCTCCCTTACGTACTATTTGCCCGCTTTCCACATGGATCGCGACAACTTCCCCTTCCCAGTTGGTGAAGACTTCCCGCTGAATGGTCGGCATGAGCCTGCCGTCGCAGGAGACGCGGTATTCATAAGGGACCAATGCCAGCGCGACGCCGGCCGCTACGATCACTGAGATAATGACCAGCGTTTTGACCAGCGTTTTACCGCGTAACGCAGCAAAACAACGTCCAATGAAACGCCAGAAAGGCATTAGAAAAATGCTTTCGTAACTGCGTGAATTCGCAATACCGCTGGCAATATGACCGGAGAGTAATTCTGTCCGACTTTCCATATGCGGCCTGGGCTGACTATCGGTGATCTGTTCAACAATCAGGCCACCAATCAGTTTTTTCAGGACATCTTTTTTACGACCCCCTAAGGCTTCATCATCGTGTTTAATGACCGGATCAGGCTCAAATAAGGGGATGATCATAATCATACGGGTTCCACTTTCCTGCAGATAATCTGCCAGTGGTTCTTCTATTTGAGGTGGAATGGAATCCACCGTTCCTGAATAGATAAATGTTTCCCGCATGGCCAGTGCTTTGTTGGCCAGTTTTGAAAGGAGTCGGACGGTGTTTGCCCGTTTGTTTACTTTATCCTGACCGTTGATGGCTTCGATCACGGTTTTCTTGCCGTATTGCATCGCGAGACTCACACGATCTGCATCGAGCAGTTGTCTGCCATCATTCACGACGGTGGCAGCGACTTCCGTTAAGTCGAGGCTGCGATGAATCTGCTGAACGAATTGATCGACCTCTTCCCAC
>NZ_CALFPF010000734.1 GCF_937919775.1 uncultured Gimesia sp. | reverse complement strand
GGACCCGCTGCAGAAGAAAACGTATGAATTCTCATCTTTGATGAGCCGATGTATATTTCAATGGTTATGTTTACAAACTTTCATTGCAATCAGGAAAAGAAAAGGTGATTTGAGTGGTTAAGCTTCGGTTACGAGAAAACGAATCAATTCAGGAGGCAGTAAAACGGTTCCGTAAGATTGTTGAACACGCTGGCATTAAAAAAGAAATGCGACGTCGTGAGTATTACGAAAAGCCGAGCGATGAAAACCGAAGAAACAGACGACGTGCCGAGCGACGCGCGCGACTCTCCCGCCTGCAGAGCAACACCCCGCAGTAATCACTGAGACATCTTTTGAGATGACACAACGCACTCACAACCGGGTGCGTTTTTTTACGCGCTGACGGGAGTGTGCACTGTGATTAACGTCACCACTGATGACTCACCAGTCACTCTCGATGATTTGATGTTGAGTGTTCGATTTTCAGTTTGTGCGGTTCGCTGCGATCCGTAAAATTTGACTATTTATGATTCATCAATTTATCGTAGGTTGCATCGAGTTCTTCGTCGCTCATGGCCTGGATGTCGGCGGGAGTCAGCGTGAAATCCAGAGTTTCGTCATGGATGCTGGCGGGCAGGTCGAGTCCCATGAGTTTATCAATCCGTTCGCGGGCGCGGAGTCGTTCGCGCGGGCCGGATTTCGGATTATTCATCATATTGTGGTAAAAATAAAGTGCTTCGGACCGGTGCTGTTTCACCGGCATGTCCATGTGCTCGATCATCTCCTGCCGGGCGCGCTTCATATACCGTTCGACCGAGCGGCGGGAGAGATAGAATTCCTGCGCGATGGCCTGTTTGATTTCGGAAGCGTGGCGACCCATGGCGAGCATTTTTTTAACCAGCCGCAGCAGGAGATCCCGCTGGTCGTCGGAAAGTGATTGTCTGGGTTGAGGGGTATCTGTTGTCATGCACGCAGTTCCTTTGTTTGAGTTCGAAATTGTGTTCGTGATCTTGTGGAATCATGCAGGAAGGCGCGAGCCTGTCAAGCGGCGTTGGTCAGGTGGAGTCCGGGTGATATCAGGTGTCAGTCGTGAGAAGTTCAGCGATCTCAAAACGAAGTCGCTGCGAACGCGATTGAATCGAGGGTGTCGATGGGGAAGAAGTGCCTGTTCTTCAGGTGGGAAAAGCGAAAAAACAGAGGGTTTTATGGTGCAGAAATCAACAGCTTCTGAGCGGTTCACTATGCAGAAAAAAATTCGCACGCGCGCGACACTTGGAGCGCAGTTTACGGAGCGGCACGACCGCGTCAAGGGGGAGATAAGTCCTGTTTTTCAGGCGATTTGCGACAGGATGTGTGCGCAGTGATTGGATTACGTTTAGCTCGACTGTGGGCCGTTCTGATTTATTTTGACCTCTTTCGGTGACAAGCTGGTACAATGAGGTCCGCCGGGAGAAATCCTCTTCCCGCAAATCAGGCAGGCAGAATCAAGCCCGTTTAAATGAATCCTGTACGGCTAATTGCTCAGTGGTGAAAGGTACGATTTCGTGAGAAACCGAATTCTTGAAATGAGTGGAAGCAGACTGACAGCAGAGCAGGCCGCTTCACTCGAGAAGCGAGTAGAGCAGGATTCGAGTGATATTGACTCACGCACGCAGCTGCTGAGTTACTACTTTCGGAAACAAATAGAGGATTCCTCTGCACGAGAAGCACATCAAAAACATATCTTGTGGTTAATACAGAACTCACCAGAATCTGAAGTTCTGGCAACCCCTTGCGGATTACTCTATGGAAAGTTGAATGCAGTGGCTTATTCTGAAGGCAAGGATGCCTGGATAAATCAACTTAAAAATAATCCTGAAAATCTGAACGTTATTGAGAACGCGGCAAAATATTTCATGCTGTCAGATCGAGAACTGGCAAACGAATTACTGCTAAAGGCACAGTCTCTTGATCAGGAAAATCCAAAATGGCCTGCTGCGCTCGGACAACTTTATTCGTTGAATATGATTAAAAAATCTGGTGACAACGAACGTACCGAAGCGAAAAAGGCGCTGGAGCAACTGGAAATCGCCTATCGCCTATCGCCTGTCGACGGGGCTGGAGCAGACAGTACTCCTTGAAGAACTTGCAAAGGCAGCTTTGGTTGCTCAAGAATTGGCGAAAACCAGGGAGTACGCCGAACTAATGCTGAGCCAGAGCAGCACTGGCTGGAATGCCGGAAATAATCTTCACCAGGGAAATATCATTCTCGGAAAAATTGCACTCGCTGCCGGTAATGTGGAAGAAGCGAAACACCGTTTGCTCGCAGCAGGCAAAACGTCCGGCTCACCCCAGCTCAATTCGTTTGGTCCCGATATGACGTTAGCGAAAGCACTGCTCCAGAAGGATGAAAAAGCGGTGGTACTCGAATACCTGGCGCTGTGCTCAAAATTCTGGACGCTGGGCAAAGACCGTCTAGATCAATGGACAGAGATTGTGAAAAACGACCAGATTCCAAGTGACTGGCGTTAAGCGCACTCAACAAGGAATCAACCGACGATTGTTCCGGATCAGTTTCCGGGATGATTGGCGGCTGGTGCTGCAGACTGTTCCTGTACTGCAGGAGCGGCATGCGGTTTATCGACGGGTTTGTAGATCATGACCATTGCAGCACCGGCGGCGGCTAAAACGAGTCCCAGGAAAAACCGCAGGTCGGGCATTGTTTTCGCGGGGTGGAAATAGGTGATCGTGGCGATGGTATTGATGATCGGAGCGCCGGCAAAGACGAGAGGTGCAACATAGATGGCGGCACCTTTTCCGCCGGTCGTCACGGCGAAAATCACACAGAGCGCACCGATGGCACCGGCGGTTCCTGCAGCGATACCCCACATGATCGGCCCAGAATCAAAGTTGGGAGTTCCTTTCGCGGTCGGATCTTTTCCCAGCACAAAAATGAAGAACGCAGGAATCAGGACTGCTACCAGAAAGTATGCAACGCCGACAAACAAAAACGCGCGTAAATTGCTATTGAGCTTTTGTGCGGCGACATGAACCAGAGGTACATAAACGCCCCAGGAGAGTGCAGCGCCGGCGACAAACATTAATACGACAGCCCATTTCGACATCAGTAAAACTCCTGAAATAGTGGAGAGAGGGTTCAGTTTTGTTGGCGAGGAATTCAAGTCTTCATGATAGTAACTTTGTGAATTGGCAGCACCCGACAGGCATGAAATTTTAAATGAATCAGAGAAAAGCGACGCTGTACAGACTCTTATTGGGACCGCAGGGTGGTCAGGATCGGAGCCCGAACGGCGTCTGCGACCGCCAGCAACGCCGCCAGCATGCCCGTCACAAAAACCGCGGCGAGAATCAACGTTCCGCTTTCCCAGGGAAGATCCGCGCCGGTTGACAGCAGATGCGGCAGCATCGCCAGCAGCGCGGAGAGGGTTCCGGAAATCAGTCCCCAGATTAAGAGGAAGGCGTTTTCCGCGAGTACGATCAACGCCACATTGCCGCCCGTCATTCCAATGGCCCGTAATAAAGCGAGTTCACTGCGTCGTTCAACAACATTGCGTAACATGACCGTTGCCAGCCCCAGCGTTCCCAGCAGTAAACCCAGGCCGCCCAGCGTTTGAAATGTCGAAAGGTATGTGTTCTGCACCGCCAGAAAATTCGCCAGTCGATTGGAAACGAGGTCTGCATCGAAGCCGTATTCGGTTAAGCCCGTTTCCAGAATGCCCGCTAACTGCGTGGCCTGTTGTGGCGGAACTTCAATCAGAAAATATTGAAAGCCGGACTGTTCTGGAAAGAGTTGCTGAAAGTGAATTTCCGAGATCAGCAGCACGCCCTGAAAAATGCTGCCGTCCAGCATGCCTTTGATTTTTAATTCGTGTTCAGGGCGTTCGTCAGAAGGAATTCCCACAGTCGCCCCGATTCCTTTATGCAGGCTATACATGAGCGTATTCATATCGCCTAAAGCGGGAATGGAACCGTCTTCCTGTGGTTGATTCAGGAGTTCCCAGGGATTAACGCCGGGGGTATCTGCGAACTTGAAACCGCCGCGTTCAATCATTTCCTGAGGCACTCCGAGGATGGTGGGAACACTCGTCTGATAAATATTCAGGCAGCTGGCATTTTCGCCCGGCTTGACGCGGAACGGAATGACTTTCATCTCTTTTAACAGTTGTTGCGTCGATGGATCATCGGGAACGTTGACCAGCGTTTTCGCACGGCCCGCCGGGGTATTCAGATCATAGATCAGCGGGGACGAGGATTCGGCAACGAGCGTAAAACCGCCGTTGCCGGAATTTTTATCGGGAGTTTCAACGGCAGGGTTGCGATGACCGGCAGCGACGGAAACCAGCACGAATGTCGCCGAGGCAATCAACGCGGTCGTTAGAACACTGCGTTGACGAAAGCGGCCTGCATTGCGGATGCCGAGTTTGATCAGCGCCGCATGGCCGGTGCCTTTGACGGGAATCGCCGATTCGATGCGCAGTCTGCTGGATAAAAAGAAAACGCTGGCAACGAGAGAGAGTGTCCCGACCAGAAAAAAGGAAACCGTCTGCCACGAAAAACCGGAGAAGGCCTCTTTTTGCGGGATGAGACCGGAGACCGTTAAGAGAACCAGAAGCAAAGCGAGGCCGAAAGAGATTTTGTAAACGTAGCCGACACGTCGGGCGTCTTTTACCGTGTCCAATTCCGGCGCGCTGACGCCGGACAGCAGGCTGCGAATCGAGAGTTGTTTGAGTTCGGACATCGACTTCCAGATAACAAAGGCGGAGCAGAGCACCGAGATCATCGTGCCTGTGATCAGGCTGGTTGCCGTTAAATCGAGAAACAGGAAGCGGGTTCCAATCGCACCGATCCACCAGGTTTTTAATCCGTATAGCATTAAAGAGGCATAGCCGACGGCCGCGGTTATGCCCAGCACGCCCCCCAGAAGAATCACGGCGAATGCTTCCTTGAAGATGACCTGTCTGACCTGCTGGGGAGTAAATCCGATCGCCGACAGGAGACCGATTGAGGAGACGCGACGGTCAATGCCCAGCTTGAACAGCAGGCGAATTAAAATAATCGCGGACAGGATGATAAAGAAACTGAAGCCGATGAACAGACCGCTGAAATCCGTCGTCCCACTGGCAGCCGCCAGACCGGCAAACTTCACGGGGAGTACCGCCAGGCCCATTTTCAGGACATCGATATTTTTGAGAATTGCCTTGCCGAACACGATTGCCGTTTCTGTTAATGACGGTTCTGGTAACGGGCTGACCCGCAGCGACGTCAGGTTTCCGAAGCGGCTGTTCCACAGAGTCTGCGCGGTGTTCAATGACACAAACGCTTTCGGCGTGGCCTTGTATTTGTCCCAGTATGCTTCATCCCGATCGGTCACGCGATCGAGATTCATGGGGAAGGGCTGTTTCCAGTCGCCGAACGTATCCGCGTCGGTGATGCCTTCCATCTCCGGCGTGAGTTTCCGGTCGGCGGCGGGAGTGCCATCGAGGGCCAGAATGCCGCGCACGGTGAATGCTTTGTCGACTTCCGGCAGTTCTCCCCGTGAGCCGACCACGTGGTATTTCATTTGTATGGTGTCGCCGACTTTTACTTTCAGGTCTTCCGCCAGCCACTGGTTGAGTACGATATCGTTTTCTTTCAGCGGCAGCGCTGGTTTTTCACCCAGAAAGGTAAACGGACCAAAGGGAGCTTTCTCCGAAAATTCGACGCCCGCGACAATCGAATACATGGAGAAACCGGGCTGCTGGTCCTGCTTTTCTGGTTGTTTTGTCGGCTGGGGGTGACTGATTTCGTTGGCGATATAAACCATCACCGGGGATGTCGATAGATTGAGAGACTTCGCGGCTGCCATGCCCGCCTGTTCGATTTGCGGATCGAGAATCATCTGCTCGCTTTCCAGCGAGAGGTATTTGAACTGTTCGTTCGGTGCCATTTTCAGGCTCAAATCTTCGAGTTTTAATACACCTTTTAAAGCGGATTCCAGTTTCTCTGCGGTCTGCACAGCAGCGTACGACGTTGCCGCCGTCTCATTGTCGGAGCTGAAAAACAGGGAGTTCACGCGGGCGGGTCTTGAGTTTGGATCGCGGCGCGACGCTTTGATTTCATCGAGATCCAATGCGGCCTGCAAGGTGCTTAACGAGACGAACAGATCCAGCGGCAGCTGCTGGTCGGGCATTAAGGCCAGGCGTCCTGCTTTGGATGATTCGTCGAGAATCGTTTGGACGGTGAGCGTGATTTCGACCGACTGTTCTTCCCGCTCGCCTAACAGAGAATCACGGGGGATGGCAGAGGGGAGTTCGATCCAGAGTGTGATTTCATCGCCGACGGCAGCCTGTAGCTGTTCCGCCACCCGTGAATTGAGGATCGCCTGATTGCCGTCAGGGGGTGGAAGGTCTCCGTGTTCCAGTAGGGACCAGAGACGCTGATCGACGCCAAAAATATTGACCTGGCCTACGCGCAGATGCTGTTTTTCCAGGTCCCGATCCAGGCTGCCTCGGAGTACGAGCGCGGGGGCGATGGTCTTGATGTCCGCAGGCAGATCGGGCGCGCTGGCGAGATCAGAGGCCAGTTGTTCGCGGAAAAAACGGTGGCCGGTTACGGCGAAGTCGATTTTTCCCAACCGGTCGAGTGTCATCTGTCGCAGGCTGGCACGAACGGAATCTCCGACAATTAAAGCACCGCCAATGACAGCGGTGGCTGCGATCACGCCGAGCAGAACTGCGAGATTCGTTCGCCAGTGATACATCAGGCTTCTGATAACAAATCGCGCTTGATTCATAAAACGAACTCTTGCGTAGATGACTAAAAGAAAATTCAGGCGGATTCCATAACCAGCAAACCGTCGCGTAATCCCTGGTGTGTGGGAAACAGGGCAGCCAGTTCGCGGCTATGCGTCACGCAGATTAAAACGGTATTTTGTTCCTGATTGATTTCGAGCAGCAGTTTACCGATCGATTCGGTATTGCTGCGGTCAAGGTTTCCCGTCGGTTCATCGGCTAATAAGAGACGGGGGTTATTAATCAGTGCGCGACAGACGGCGACTCGCTGGCGTTCTCCTCCGGAGATTTGCGCCGGTCGATGATGCATGCGGTCTTGTAAGCCGACGCGTTCGAGCAGATGCCGGGCACGGTCTTCGGCATCACTGGTCGCGCCCTGATAAACCATTGTCGGGATCAGGACATTTTCCAGAACCGAAAATTGCGGCATCAGGTGGTGGTCCTGGAAGATGAATCCGATATTCTGGTTGCGAAATTCGGCCTGCTGTTTTGCGTTCAATTCAAACGGGTTTTGACCGAATTGAATTACGTCTCCCGAAGTCGGCTGGTCGAGGACTCCCAGAATATAGAGCAGGGTGCTTTTGCCCGAACCGGAAGGACCAGTAATCGCCAATGCGTCTCCCCGGTTGAGAACGAGGTTCACGCCGGCAAGAATGGGCAGAGATTCCGCTGCGATCGAAAATTCTTTGGTTAAATTGCGGACAATTAATTGCTCGTGGGAGTCATTCATATCAGCCCTGTCAGATAAACTATTCAGCGTGGTCGATTGATGCTTCAAGTTTCTTTTGAATCCACTCCGGAATTTCAATGGACGTCATTGGATTCCCGTGCGTGAAGTGACAACAAACGGTTTTCATGCGTCCCTTCGCAAGCCTGGTCTGGTCTCTCCAGAATTCATATTCAATGGTCAGCGATTTTACGCCGATGCGTTCAACAAACAGACGAATTTCAAGCAGGTCGCCATAAAAAGCGGGAGACTCAAACGAACATTGTGCGGAAACGCGGGGCCAGCCGAGAACAGAGCCGTCTTTCTGAGTATCCACAATGGTCAGGCCCAGCGAGCGGAAATATTCGTGTTCGGCCTGTTCCATGTACTTATAAAAGTTGGCAAAGTGGACGATGCCAGCCATATCCGTTTCGTGGAATTCGACACGACGCGTTGTTTTAAAAGTACAGGACATGCGAAACTCAATCGAAGCAGGTATAGATCAGGCTGTGACGACAACCGGAGTTGATCATCACAGCCTGTCTTGATTTTTAATCAGTCGGACACGGGACTTGGCAGTATTAATCTTCAGGGAAGAAACGCAGTACAGTTTCTTTACTGGGCGGCCTGGTCACTAACGAAACCGCGATCATGGCCACTGTCGAAAGAACAACCATTGTGGCGACAGGCATCATACCCAGAAAAGTGTAATTTGGCTCTAAAGCATATTTTGATTCTTTAAACAGGTATAACCAGGAACTGATGGCAACCAGCACACCCGCATAGACGCCGGCCTTTGTGAGTTTTTTCCAGTAAACCGCCGCAAAGATAATCGGGAACAAACTGGAAAATCCACTGAAACACCAGACACCCAGAGTAAACACCCTCCGCGGTTCTAATAAACTGAAACCATAGGTGATTGCAACAATCAAAATAATAAACATGCGGGCCATAAAGACAACCTGTTTATCAGTAAAACGATCTTTTCCACAATAATGGACAACGATGTCTTCTGTAAACATTGTGCCGAGACAGAGGAACTGACTATCCAATGATGACATGATTGCCGCCAGAATACCTGCAGTTAAAAATCCTGCTAATACAGGCGACGTCATCTTTTTCACCATCGCCGCCAGAACGGCATTTGCCGGGAAGTGAGGCGGAAACAAAGGAGCACCTTCGAATGTAGCAGAGGTCGCCCAGACCCCAACCAGCACGCAAGGAACCCAGACGATCATAATAAACAGCGGATGCGCGACCACAGGCAGTTTAAATGTGCCGGCGCTGCGGGCGGTAAGCCAGTGCTGAAACAGGTGAGGAAACATGCCGACTGAGAGAGGCACGAAGAAATAAGTGAAGAAAACCAGCTTGCTCATGGGATGCGGGGCATCGGGGGCCCAGTTGCTGGCCCGGTAAACGCCGAGTGCTTTTTTAATCGTCCAGTTCTTGCCTTTGGAAGGATCGTTCGGATCCAGATCTTTTTCCGGATGACCAATCTTGCCGGCAAAAATCAACAAGGCCTTCTCATCTTCTGCATTCGCCTTACGGGGATATTCCTGCAGATCATGGTGAGACATCAAACCCATTTGCCATTTTTCCGGAAACGGATCCGGCATTTGGCGGTCATCCTGAATCAACAAGGCTTTGTTGACTTCTTCACTTGTTAATGTATACAGACTGTTTTTACTGGCATAGATGGCCTCTGCCGTCATTTCCCAGTTGGGCATCCGAGGTTTGAATTCCTGGTATGCTTCCGCTTTTTGTTCGGGAGTCAGTGTCAGGGTCTTGGCAATACGTCTGGCATAGTTGTATTTCGCAATCAAGGTCCAGGTGTTATACCGTTCGGCATATCGTTCGCGGTCTTTGGGATCGACGCCCCGCATTAACTTGGAAGGATTTTTTTCCAGAACCGCATGGCTGGCTGCTTGCACGCCTCCTAATTTCGCTGAAATCACGAAAAAAGTCACGACTCCCAGAACCATGAAAACGATGGTCTGAAACGTGTTTGCCCAGGCGGTTCCCCGCATGCCTCCAAAGAAGACATAGATCAGAACGACCAGACTGATTACCAGTGAACCGAGCCAGGGAGGGACGCCATAGTCGTAGGCAGCGAAGGAATCTGTAAATGCTCCTTCCGTAATACTGCTGATGACTACACCGGATGACATCACACCGATCAACAGATAAGGAATTACCAGACCTACCAGAATCGGAAAAAGAATAATCCCGATTCGGTCACTTTCCAGCCGGTCGCGAAAAAATTGAATCTGAGTGGTGTAACCATATTTGTGTCCCCATGACCAGAGCTTGATGCCCAGCAGGAAGAAACAGAGTGAGTGAATAATTCCGCTCGAAGAAGCCAACATCCCGTAAACGCCAACGCCTTCTTTGTATGCTTCACCACTTGAACCAACCAAGGCAAATGCGGTCATCGTGGTGCCGAAGATGGACATCAGCAACAGAAAAGGACCAATGGAGTGGCTGGCCAGCATGTAATCTTTACTGGTTCCTTTGAACATGCGGCTTGAGAACACGCCCAGAAACAACAGTAAAGCTAAATAAATTCCGATGATTACCAACTGGGTCATTATTCTGTATCTCCTGTTTCCTGCGCGGGTGACTCTTGAGCGATTTCTTCGAGGTGGTGCGGCCAGGCAAATTTTGTGGCGAGAAACCAGACAATCGCTGCACCAATGGAAATACAGGCTTGATACAGCAGAGTGATGGGCATGAATCCGAAAATAAGTCTTTCATCATCCCATAACCAGTTGTCCTGGTGAATGATGATAAGCACGACAACCAATCCATAAATGGCGTATCTCATAAGTCATCTTTTCTATGTTGACAGAGTCATTTCAGGTGGGTTTGCAAATGCCAAGCGATAGCAATGGTTTTGGAGGGAGGTGGAATTCAGAAAATCCCGCTGATTCTCACTGGTCAACCATTGTGACAAAAACTCGAATGAGTCACAAGTAACGGTCAGAATTGTGTGCATAAACCTGTTGATCGGCTTGCAAACGACTTCAGGGCATCAATTTCCGTTTACACACTTACAGTTCTGTGGATCGGGGGCTTTTCATTTTTCCAGGCAAAATCCAGGCTTGCAAATGGTGCATCCTCTCCTCAGAATGGTGGCTTGCATAAGATTATCGATCTGTTTTGATTAAGGCTTATAGAGAGGATAGGGTATTGATGATTCGTCTCGCACTCGCAGGATTATTCTGTGTCAGCAGTTTGGTGTCATCGGAAGTGTTTGCTCAGGCTGAAAAGGGGAGCAAGGATTTTGCGATTCTGGATATCAAACAGGTAGACGAGGACTTCACCTTCCAGGGCGAGTACTACGGCTTGATCGGAACAGATTGCTCCTGGTGCGGACAATCTGCGCTGGGTCTGCAGGTTGTTGCCCGTGGAGACGGAAATTTTATCGCATCTCTTTATGAAGGTGGACTTCCCGGAAACGGCTGGGATCGTTCCCCGAGACAGGAATTAGCGGGAACGCGCGAAGGGGATGTGCTCACATTGAAGGGGGACGAATTCCTGATTCAGGTGAAGAAAGGGGGCATCGTTGAGGTGCGCGATCTGTCGGGGCATCTGCTGGGCCAGATTTCTAAATATCAGCGTACCAGTATTACGCTTGGTGCGAAACCACCGGCAGGAGCCACAGTGCTGTTTGATGGTTCGTCAGTGGATCATTTCAAAGATGGTGAAATTACTGACGAAGGCCTGCTGAATGTCGGGACGGAATTCAACAAAAACTATCGCAGTTTTCGCCTGCATGTTGAATTTCGTCTGCCTTATATGCCTTATGCAACGGGGCAGGCCCGCAGTAACAGCGGAGTTTATCTGCAGAGTCGCTATGAAGTACAGGTCCTTGATTCATTCGGCCTGGAAGGCGTAGAGAATGAGTGCGGCGGGCTGTATAAGCAGAAACGGGCCGATGTGAATATGTGTTTTCCTCCCCTCTCGTGGCAGACTTATGATATTGCGTTTGTCGCTCCCAAATTTGATGACGAGGGCAAAAAAATCAAAAATGCGTTCATCACCGTGCTGCAGAACGGGGTGCCCGTGCATCAGGATTATTCCATCATTGCCAAAACGGGGGGCGGAAAGCAGGAAGGTCCTGAATTGTTTCCGATCAAACTGCAGGATCACTCGAATCCGGTTCGATTTCGAAATATCTGGATTGTGGACTTAAGCGACCAGCCTGATCCGGTGTATTGTTCGCCTTGCCAGCCTCAGCTTTGCGACCGCTGTGCGAATTAGCATTTCCCCAGACTGACAGTTCCCTCCGAGCCGGTTCGAGAGGGGGATATTCCCGTTCGCGTCTTGCCTTGCATTTTAAAGCAGGTACAATAGTGATGAAGCGTCTTAAGGTGCTGATGCTACTAGGCATGCGCCTCTAAGTTCCTGTTTGATTCATTATAATGACCGTACTTTTCCGGCTTGCGACCAACCGGAGAACGATAACGCACGGAAAGTCTGCTGATCCAATGGATTATACACTGATTGCAGTTCTCGCGTTAGCAGTCGCATTGATGCTGTTAGTGGCAGAGATTTTTGTTCCTTCGGGTGGAGTGATTGCCATTCTGGCAATCGCGAGTCTGGGAGCATCTGTGTGGGCTGCGTGGCTCGCCTGGTGGGGCACAAGCCCTGCTCTCTGGTGGACTTATATCGCCAGTGTCCTGATTCTGATTCCGACAACGCTGGGGTTTGCCGTCAAATTCTTTCCCAATACGTCCTGGGGAAAAAAAATCATTCATGAGGTTCCGACGCTGGAAGAGGTTACCGGCTTTCAAAAGGAAACTGAACATCTGCGTTCACTGATTGGCAAGATTGGAAAAACCCAAACTCTTTTAAACCCCAGCGGCTTTGTGCTCGTTAATGATGAAAGGCATCACTGTGAAAGTCAGGGAATGATTATTGAATCTCAGGTAGATGTGGAGATTATCGCTGTGGAAGGAACCAGGCTGGTAGTGAAAATGTTAAAACAGCCTTCCGCCGGGGAGTCGAAATCAGGACCGAAAAAATCGCAATTCAGTGACTCTGTTGCAGATGATTCACTCGATTTCGAAATTCCGGATGCCTGAATCTTCGGGTAGTCTCTGGATGGTTTTCAGAAATTACTTTACAATGACAGCGTCAGCGTTGAGCGACGGATTTTTAAACCCGATTCAGCAGACTGAGAAACCGATGGATTTACATTTTCTTAGGATAGGAACGCAGGTATGAACGCCTTGAGTCTTTTGGCTGCCGGAGATAGTTCGACAATCACCTGGATTGTCGGGATCGTTGTGTTTCTCGGCGTGTTGGTCTTTTTCGCCGTGTTTGCACGCTACGCCGGATTATGGGTTCAGTGCAAAATGACGAAAGCCGGGATTTCATTTCCGAATCTGGTCATGATGAGCATTCGAAAAGTGAATCCGACGATTATCGTCCGCAGTAAAATTATGGCGATTCAGTCGGGGATCACACGCCACTACGATATTACGACGCGGGATCTGGAAGCCCACTATCTGGCTGGCGGAAATGTGCCGAATGTGATTCGCGCTTTGATTGCCTCCCAGCGGGCAAATATTGAACTCGACTGGCAGGCCGCTCAGGCAATCGACCTGGCGGGACGTGATATTCTGGATGCGGTTCGCACGAGTGTTTATCCTAAAGTGATCGACTGTCCTGATCCGCGTAAAACCAACAGTACATTGGACGCTGTTGCCGGCGACGGAATTCAGTTGAATGTGCGTGCCAGAGTCACCGTGCGGACTAATCTGAAACAGTTAGTCGGTGGTGCAACGGAAGAAACAGTGATCGCGCGAGTGGGGCAGGGAATTGTACAAGCCATCGGTTCGACCGATTCCTATAAGAAGGTACTTGAAAATCCGGATAAAATTTCACAGATCGTCCTGAATGAAGGCCTGGAGAAACAAACGGCCTATACGATCGTTTCGATTGATATCGCCGACATTGATGTTGGTGAGAATATTGGCGCGCGTTTGCAGGCAGACCATGCAGAAGCAGAAATGCGGGTTGCTCAGGCCAAAGCAGAGCAACGCCGTGCCGACCAAAAGGCCCGTGAACAGGAAATGGTGGCGTTGACCCAGGAAAACCGGGCGAAGGTTGTGCTGGCGGAAGCGAAAGTGCCCGAGGCGATTGCCAATGCCTTTCGCACAAAGAAAATTGGGTTGCTGGATTATTACGAACTGAAAAACATTCAAGCGGATACCAAGATGCGGGATTCCATCGCAACTCCCGAAAGAGAATCGACGTCTGCGACATAAAGATCGAACAGAGGCAGCTTGTTGCAGCAGACAGATCGTAAACTGAGCATATTAAACGGGGTTAATTTATGAATGTTCCTCTATTCGCAGCCGATATTATCGGGATTATCTTCGGGATCATCTTCGTGATTATCAGTGTTGTGAGTGCGCTCAGCAATATGGCCAAGGAAAAAAACAAGCCACAGCCTGGCAAGCTGAAACAGAAGGCGGCACTCCAGCAGGAACTGGAAAAATTTCTGCAGGAGGCGATTAATCCTCAGCAGAAAGAAAAACCGGCTGAAGTCAATTTTTTTGAAGAAGAGGATGCCAAAGTCGAAAATTCCGTCCAGCAGCCTCCTCAGCGGCTCAGTAGTCAGCAGGAAATGAAACAGCCTCAGAAAGAGCCGCCTCAGAAAGTGCAGTCTCAGCAACCCCGGTCTCAACGAGCTCAGCAGCCCAAGCCGAAAAGAAAGCCGGTGGCGAAACCAGCTCAGACAAAGGCGCCTAAACAACATATAAGCTATAGTGAGCGTGCAGAGATCAATGCGCAAGAACGTCAGGAACGATTGGGTGGGGCGCTGCGCGAGCACATAGAAAAGCAGCAGAAAACTCACAGGCAGTCAAAGATTCATGACCACCTTGGTACTAGTGTCAACAAGCATGTCACTTCAACTTTTAGTTCCCGCGAGGACAAATCTAAAGACCGTGCTTCAAGTTTGGAGGGAGTAAAAGTCATCCGGGCGTTGATCAAAAATCCTCAATCATTACGTCAGGCAATTATTTTGAATGAAATTCTTTCCCCTCCCAAAATACGCCGTCGTTCCTGAGTATGAACTGTCGCAGCACATCGCTTTGATCCTGTTCGAACCGCTTGAATGCTGAGAAAAAGCGAATGAGTAAAGCAGATTCCCCCATTGATGTATTGTTGTTTGCCGGTTCTTTTGAACTCAGAGGTACCTCGGCTTACACATTACGATTGGCGCAATACGCAGCCGAATATGGAATTCACACACGCGTGATCTGCCCCGACGCGTCAAGAGTTGATCCCAGTATGAGACTAAAGCTGGACATCTCAGAATATCGGAACCTGAAAGTACCGTTGCTGGGACAGCTTATGTTGCGGCTGGTAAAACAGGAACTGTCTAAGAAACTGCCGGATTTAATTCATATCCAGTCCCGGCATGTACTTCCCCAGGGACAGTGGCTCGCCCGAAAAATTAAACGTCCGTTTCTGCTGACGGTCAATGACTATCTGCAGAGCGACGAACGACTCCGCATCGATATGAACTGGTGCAAAGGGATCATCACAGTCAGCGAATCTGTCAAAAAAGATTTGATTGCTCGAACGGGATTGTCAGAGGAGTTTGTACTGGTCATACCCAGTGGCGTTAATGTTCCCGAGGATGCGAATCTTGCTCCGGTGTTGTCCCGGGACCGTCAGCCCGTTGTGGGAACAGCGGGCCCATTGGAAGCAATCAAAGGGTTGCCTTATTTTCTGGGAGCTGCCAGCCGTGTGTTAGCAGTGAATCCGAAAGTTCAATTTTTAATATCTGGTGCAGGTCCCGAAGAAAGCAACTTACGCTATTTGTCACGTGATCTGGAAATTTCGGAAAATGTGACTTTTGTTCCGAATCTCTATGACTTCTCGATTTCTCTCGAAGCAATGGATATCTTCTGTCTGGCTTCGCTTCGGCAGGGGCTGGGCACGATCATGCTGGAAGCAATGGCCTTGGCGAAGCCGGTGATCGCGACTGGCGTCGGCGGAATCTATTCCGTCATTCGTGATGGGGAAACCGGACTGGTAATTCCTCCTTCGAATAGTGAAGCCTTAGCCAGCAGCATTCTCAAGCTGTTGGAAGATCCACTGAAAGCGCGGGCGATGGGTGAAGCGGCTCGGGAATTAGTCCGACGCGAGTTTCGTGTCGAAACGATGATTGAGAAAACTGTAGAACAATATAAACTGGCGCTGAAAGTTATGTCTGAACCCGCCATTAATTGATCAAGTCTGTATTTGCTGATACGAGACCTGGCGGTTCCCTCAAGTTGAAAGAAATGATGCGAGCAGAAATTATCGCCATTGGTAGCGAACTGACGAATGGAGAAAAGCTGGATACGAACAGCCAATGGTTAAGTACGGAATTAGCTTCTGTTGGAATTTCCACTTACTTTCACACGACCATTGCTGATCACCTTAACGAGCTTGTTGATCAATTGCGTCTATCCACGCAGCGATCTGATCTGGTGTTGATCACGGGAGGCCTGGGGCCGACGTTAGATGATCTGACGCGTCAGGCGATGGCGGAATTGACCGGAGCAGAGCTGGTTCTGGATGAGAATTCGTTGCAAATCATTGAAAGCATGTTCCAGAAACGCTATCGGGAGATGCCTGCAAGTAACCGGATTCAGGCCATGTTTCCCCAGGGATCTGAGTCGATTCAAAACCTGCATGGCACGGCGCCCGGAATCTGGATGGAAGTACCGCGCGCTGATTCGAAAGCGGCTTGCTGTATTGCAGCGATGCCCGGTGTACCCTCGGAAATGAAGCCGATGTTTTATCAGTCAATTCTTCCCCGGCTCTCCAAGGGCACGAACGTGATTCGCTTTGCACGCATCAACTGTTTTGGTGTGGGGGAATCGAAAACGGAGGAACTTCTGGGGGACATCACGAGCCGCGGACGTGATCCGGAAGTGGGCATCACGGCGCATGAGGCGACGATTACCTTGCGTATTAAAGCCATTGGTGAGTCTGTTGAAGATTGTGATCAGAAAATTTCAGAGACCTATGCCCTGGTTCATGAACGGATCGGCGATTACATTTATGGCTATGAGGATGAAGAACTGGAACACGTTGTAGGCGCACTGCTCAATGAAAGACATCAGACTCTGGCGACCTGTGAATGTGGGACCGGAGGTTTACTGTCTTACCGTTTGACGGATGTGGCAGGTTCAACGGGCTGGTATGCCGGAGGCATCATTTCTACGCTGCAAGGAGTTTCGGCTCAGCAGGAAAAGTCAGCCGGCGATACGTGTGCTTTGAATGCCGCTGCTGCGATTTCACTGGCAAAATCAACCCGGGAAAAACATGCGAGTGATTTTGCGCTGTCGATTGTTCTAGACGTGAATCAGTCCTGGCAGGATCGGGAAAACATACCGCAGGCGTTTGTGGCGCTGGCAGGTGAAGGAATCGAACTGGTTGAAGAAATTGGATTAACAGTCAATCAGGCGATTGCGAAAAGCCGCGTTACGAAAGCAGCGCTCAATTTACTGAGACGGCATCTGATTTCATCTGAATAAAGAGTTGTGAAATTTCAAAGCCTTCATGCTGCACGCAACTCTCTGGCTTGTTGAGACCAGTTGATCCAGTCGGTAATTTCTCTCAAATCGGGCTGATTACCATTTCGGATGATGCGTTGTCCTTCATTGGTTTTTACAAAAGCCTTCACTTTTTCAAATAATTCGTTCGGCGAAGTACTGGCAATTGCGTCCGGCTCAGAAAAACCGCAGGCCACCAGAATCTGTGCGTCATGACCTCGCAGACCGGGGATGCAACAAGCCAGTTTAGTTTGCAGTTTCCACTGACGAATGGTTTGTTCGTTGATGTGATGTACTCTCAATTTGCCGGAGACGAATGCCGGATTACATTCCAGAAAATCATTGATGGTAAAAATACCGATGTTTTCCAGCCGGTGAGCAGTTTTTAACCCAATGGAAGGAGCTGCTTCTACGGGCATAGACCGATTCAGATAGAAAGGGGGGATCGTCGGGTTGAAATTATCTGGGGAATGGTGCGGATCGTCTCTACGGTATTCCCGCTTTTCCAGGGCAGACTCCGATTGACTCATTTCAGACTGTTGAGCAGAGTCGCCTCGATCAGAGTGGTGAATTCGGGCCTGCTGCGCCCAGTGGATCCATTGCTGAACCCGATGTTTCGTAATCACGGGATCAGCATGGTCTCCTGTTAATTGCTGGCTGGATTCGACAAGTGACCAGAGTTCTTCCAATGGCATTGTGGCGACTTCATTTGTTTCCGTAATGCCGCATGAAACTAACAGAGCTGCCTGCGCTGCTGTGATTCCTCGAATGCACGAAGCCAGTCGCGCCTGACTTTGCCATTCAAAGATTGAACCGGCCGAAAGGTGATCCTGTTGCAGTTCCCAGGCGATCTGATCTGCATCGCGTTCAAGTAAATCATCGATCGTGTGAATACCAGCCTGATTTAAGGCCTGGATCTGTGAGTCGTTGAGAGTATTCAGACTTTGAATGGGAGAGGGCCATTCCAGGCTGTAATCAGGCACAGAGGACGCAGGTTCCTCTGAAACCGTGGTTGAGGGATCGGTAACGATTTCTGCATCGGATGTTGGTTTCAGATTGTGAGTTTGCTGAGGTGAAAAATCGGAAGGAATTGCTTGGGGCGAATTCGTGTCCGGTAACCAGACGGGCGGACCTCCCTGTTCTTCAAACAGACGGGTCAGATGCAGGTGGCAGGTGAAGAACAGAATCTGCTGCCCTTTCTCTGCGACGGCACGCAAGGTCTGAATGGCGGCGATAGTTCGGTCCTGGTCGAAGTTGACCAGCACGTCATCGAGGATCATGGGGAGTTCGACGCCGTGATTGCGAAAACGCTCGACCATTGCCAGGCGGATTGCCAGAAATAGTTGCTCTCGCGTTCCACTGCTGAGTTCACTGACGGTGAGTGTGTGTCCCTGCTGGTCATCGATTTTAGGAAACTGTTCGCCCAGCGGGGTCCAGATATTTCGATATTTCCCATTGGTTAACTGGCGGAGATAATCCGATGCAATCGCCAGCGTTTCCGGCTGACAGGTGCGCTCATATTCTGATCGTAACTGGTTCAGGCCGACAGCAGAAAGTTCATCTGCGAACCACATTGTGCCTGCCTGCCTGATTTGTTCAAGTATCTGCTCGCGTTCGAAGCGTAAATGAGCCGCACTGCGGTCGGTTCTGGCATTTTGATAATCCTGTTTTAACCGACCCATGTTTTCTGCGGTGGTTACCAGATCGCCTTCAATGTCTTCCAGCTCCAGGTTCAACATTCCCAGATGTTCGGTGTTTTCGTCCGGATTGAAATTCAGCAGATCCTCTTCAACGATGGCGATCTCCTGTTCGGATCGGCTGATTTTTTCCAGCTCGGTCTGCGCGTCGTGCAGCAGGTCCTCGATTCGAATCTGTTCTTCAAGAGAAGCTGCCCGTTGGATGAATTCTTCGCGGTTTGCTGCACCCCCCTCAATCAACAGGCTTGAAAGATTGTGCTTCAGTTCCTGGGTCTTTAATTGCAGGGCGTCTGACTCCAGTCGCAGTTTCTTCTCTTCTTTCCGCAGACGCGTACGTTCTCGTTGACGTACAGAGAGTGAGTCGAGTTCGCGTTCCCATTCGGCAATGACATCGAATGGTTTCTCGAAATTATGCTGACTGCGATCCATGCGCAGCCCCAGGTCACGTACGCGGCTGTAAAACATGTTGACGATTTCGCCGAGCGGTTTGATGCGGCGTTTTTCCTGCTCAAGTTGATTCGCATACAAATTCGCATTGGAAACCTGATGCCACATCTGAAATGCTTCATCGGTTTTGAGTGTTTCCGTTAATCCCAGCTGTTTCAGGCATTCACACCATTCATGTCTTTTGCCGCTAAACAGTCTCTGGATTTCCTGGGAACGGTTTCTCAGTTTCACAAGAAGCTGCCGGGTTTTCTGTGCCCGTTCCTGTGCGGCTTTCAACTGTTCCAGTTCACCAATTTTCAGAGCCAGTTCATGCAGCAGGTCGGTGCGCAAGATATTTTCATCGTTGTAATTCAATGCGGGAATCGGGTCTCGATGTTTGTGACTGCTCAGCGAGTGTCCCTCGGTAACGATCTTTAAAGAGAAGTATTCGTCTTCCAGCAGTCGTTCAATTTCCTGTCGTGTTTCTCTCAGATGAACGTCTAATGCCCAGCTTTCATCCTGTAATTCTTCGGCCTGGTCATCGACGTCAGTTTCATAGTGTTTTTTAAGCGCCCAGGCGGTTCCCCCCAGAAACATTCCTGCGAGACTGAAAATCAAACCGATGAGAATGGCGTCTGAAACACCACGCCAAAAGCCGGCAATCATCAGCAGCATGCCCGCCAGAGCAAAACTAAACAACATTTTTTTAGCCCAACCGGGAATGCGTGCGTGGCTTTGCAGGCGAGCCAATTGTTCTTTGACGGCTTGCTGACGAATTAAAACTTCTGACTCCCGAACCCGCAACTGGCTGAGCCGTTCCAGATGTTTCATTCGCTGACGGGCTCTTTGCAGTTCTTCGTCGATCGAGTGTTTTTCGAGCAGACGGCTTGATTGTTCCTGGAGTTGAGCCAGTGTCTGCTGGTATTTTCGGGACACTTTTTTATATCGCTGGTGCGCGTTTTTGCGTTTTCCGAAAGCAAGTCGATAGGCGCGGGCTGCGTTGATCAGACGTTGATTGTTGTCGGGAGTGGTTTTGATCTGACTGAACTGTTTGAGCGTCTGATGCTGTTCGAGGTGTTGACTTAATGCCTGTTCTGCAGCTTTAACCCGGGATTCTCCTTGTTGATTCTGCTGTTCCAGATCGACAATCCAGGATTTCTGGTCAGCCAGACTTAATATGTTTGGTGCAAAGTTGAGCAGATCATTATCGGATTCATATTGCTCGATCTCTTTACGTAATCTTTTGATCTCTGCTTTCACCTGAAGCAGTTTTCCTTCGACCTGATTTAGTTCCTGTTCATAGTCATTCAGTAAGGCAATGCCCTCTTCCGGAAAACTATGAATCGTGGGAAGCTGTTTTAATTTCTGTCGTAAAGTTTGTACTTCCTGCCAGGGTCTCCAGGCCCGATCCAGAAAACGGTGCCCCCGGATCTGATACTGCAAGCCTGCTTTGCGTTTTTTGAGACTGTCCGATTCGGCCCGTAAATTCTGCAATTCGCTGGATAAATTGAAAAAACGCTGTGCCTGCTGTTCCAGACCGGCAAGTTCCAAATTCACGCGATCAAGCTGCTGATATAGCTCGGCCAGTTTCCCCGTCTTGCAGTCACGACTCAACAGTTTTTGCCGTGATTGGTTTAAACGACCGGATGCATCGAGGATCGCCTGACCTTCCGGTCCCAGAGAGAGTCCATAAATATGCTGGGCAACCTGGTCACCATGCAGCGTTCCCAGTTCCTGTAATTCATTTAAGCCGATGGCGAATACATTTTCGTAAACACTTTCATTCACACCGGCATGCAGTGATGTGAGCAGGTCCTGGCTCGAAATTCCCCGCGATTCTCCCTGGAATGAAAAATTCCCTCTGCCTTGAGCACTGGTTTGTCGACGGATTTCGTAGTGTTGACCTTTGTGTTGAATATCCAGTAGGGCTGACCAGGGGGTCAAATCTGAGACGCGGGAATGTTCTCGAATTTCCTCTGGTTGAAAACCATAGAGCAGACCGCGAATCATGCGCATCAAAGTGGATTTGCCGGTTTCGTTAGGGCCGTAAAACACATTGATCCCGGCGTTCAGGGGAGCAAGGTTCAGGTCATTCCAGTTTCCAAATTGGTCGACGTGGATTCTGGTTATTTTCATGAGTGGACTTCCTCATCTGACGTAATATTGAGCCAGGTCTGTCCATTGTGGATGGCTGAATTGAAGACGGTTTGCTCATCCATCTGTTCTGCCAACAAACCGAGACGCTGGTGCCAGACCTGATCAAGCTGAGCAGTGTGTGTGAGTAAATGTTTGAGTGGTGATTCTGTTTCTGTCTTAAAAGCAGCAAGTTGTTG
>NZ_CALFPF010000733.1 GCF_937919775.1 uncultured Gimesia sp. | reverse complement strand
ATCAGAAACGGACGTCGTTGTAGTATAAGTGTCAGTCTTGTAACGATTTATAGTGCAAAAAGTAAATTTGGCCCGAGTCTGTAAAAGGCACTGTAATTCGTCTTTCCCACGACGTATAATAGAGCCAAAATTGCTGTGCTCTCCGATCGGTTCTGTTTTGAGTTTTACAATAACGACGACGCGCCTGGTTGTGATTGATGTTCAATGGCTGCCAACTGATCAAGCAGAGTCGCTCAACTGCTGTGAAATTTATTACAGACTCTGATTCAATCGTGATAGATCATTGTCGATCATACCTGGAACTTTGAGGATGAGTTCAAAACAGAAAGCCCCTTTATCTGTGGATGACAAAACGTTAGCTGCACCGCTGCTTCCGATTCATAAGAACCTTACTAAAGAAGCGGGCAAATTCTGTCCTCACGCCGGAGTGGTCTCTCGTGGCTCAGGCATGTTTCAAGAGCAGGGAAGAGTGCTCTTACTCAGTCGGCTGCGGATGGCTTCCTTATTGTTGGCGCTAGCTTCATCCGCATTCTTACTGCGCGGACTGTGGCTGGGGGAATTTACGAATTCTCACGGTCAGGATATGTTGCTCCTCGATTCGATTTTGACGGGGATTCTGTTTGCCGTCTCAGGTTTTCTCTGGTGGCGTCCCTGCCAGTGTATTTATCGACTGAGAATCTGTGAAGCGATTACATTCGGTGCGCCGGCAGCGTTCTTTATCTGGTGGCATTTTTGCGAAATCTGTGCCTGCGACCCTGTTTTTCTGGGCAAGGTTGCGTTTGCCTTTCCTCTGCGAGCCGTTTTTCCCTGGGTAATTTTGATTTATACCTACGGATTTTTTATCCCCAACTCCTTACGGGGAGTCATCTCGGTTGTCAGTCTGATGGTGATCACTCCGATTGCAGGGGCCATGATGACGGGCATGCGAGTGCCGGAAGTCTCGGAAGTGCTCTACACAGGCGGATTATCTGAAATGATGATCCTGCTGCTGATTGCTGCGAGTACGGCTGTTTATGGATCGTATCGGGTGGGCAGTCTCAGGCGCGAAGCCTTTGATGCGAAAAGCATCGGCATGTACACGCTGCGCCAGCAGGTGGGCAGCGGAGGCATGGGCGAAGTTTATCTGGCTGAACACCGGCTGTTGAAACGCCCGTGTGCGATTAAGCTGATCCGGCGCGACAAGGTTGACGACAGCAACGTGCTGCTGCGTTTTGAGGGTGAAGTTCAGGCGACTGCCGGTTTAACTCACCCGAATACCATTGAAATCTATGATTATGGTCATACGGAAGAGGGGACCTTTTATTATGTGATGGAGTTCCTGCCGGGGCTCAATCTGCAGGAGATCGTAGAACGTTTTGGCGCTCTGCCTCCTGAACGGGTTGTTTATCTGTTGAAGCAGGTTTGTTCCGCTCTGGCGGAAGCGCATCATAAAGGTCTGATTCACCGAGACATCAAACCGGGAAATATCTTTTCTGCGGAACGGGGCGGGCTATACGATGTGGCCAAACTGCTTGATTTTGGTTTAGTCAAAGACAGTCGTTCCGAAAAGAATTCCCTGAATCTGACAATGGAAGGGGCTGTTGTCGGCTCACCACTTTACACCAGTCCGGAGGTCGTGACCGGCGATGGAAAGCCCGATTCCCGTTCAGACATCTATTCACTGGGGGCAACCGCATATTATTTACTGACCGGTCAGCCGGTATTTGAAGGCGAGACGGCGCTGAAAGTCGTGTTTGCCCATGTGAGCCAGGCAGTGAAACCGCTATCCGAGCTCAATCCGGAAATCTCCGACGAGCTGGAAGCGATTATTATGAAGTGTCTGGCAAAGAAACCCGAAGATCGGTTCCAGACTGCAGAAGCGTTATACAGTGCCTTGAATCAATTGCAGCTCAAAGAGTGGACTCAGGAACAAGCCGTCGTCTGGTGGTCAGACGCCGAACAGGTCGTGCTGCAGGAGCCAGGGTTCGAATCTGCTTCAAACTATATGAAAGCAACGACGATTCTGCCTGTGAATGCGTAGCAGATCTGATAGTGCTTTACGGGGCCGTTTTATCGCGCTGCTGATGCTGCCAGTTCAAGCGGTCTCTGGTAAGAAAACCGTGTCGAAGCGCACATTCCAGGCAGTGCATGTCATGGCCGTTCGTGACATAGACCTCGCCGTGCATTAAAAGATGATAGTAATCCTCACCCGGAAACTTTGAAAAACAATACTCCCTGGACGGCGATGTTTTTACCCCGACTTTGATATTTTCCGTGTCTCTGATGGGAACGTACAGGCGCGCATCCTGATCGCCGGGAGTCGGTTTCTGGTTGCTCTCAAGGTCATTCGACATTTCTGACAGTCACTACGATTCTTCCACCTGCGGAACTTCTACCCCTAATTCCTCAGCAAGTTTCGTCAAGGCTTCCCAGTTACCACGATCCAGTGAAATTCCTGTTTTTTTACGGGCGGCCGCTGTTTTCTTTTCAGGATCACCGGGAAGGAATATTTCACTCACGCCCTCTTTCAACGGGACGCTTCTGACATACTTCTCAAGATTGACAATTTCATTCAGCATATGATTCTGCCCGCCCAGATGTTTCGGATCGATGACGATAACAAAAACACAGTTTCCCTGTGGCGGTGGCGGGTCGGGGAACGCACATTGTCCGCCCGAGAGGGCACCGCAGAGCATTTCCACCATGAAGGAGAGCCCAAAACCTTTGTAGGCCTGATCGCCGCCCATCGGGAGAATCGTGCCAGGAGGATTTCCGTAGAGCTGGTTGGGGTCGGTCGTGGGATTTCCATCCGGATCCAGAATCAAACCGGGGGGAACCTGTTCGCCGGCGATCTTTTTAATACGGACCTTTCCCTCTGCGGTGGCAGAGGTTCCAAAATCCAGGACAAACGGACCTTCCGCACCGCCGGGCATTCCGATACAGATGGGATTGGTTCCGAGGCGGGGACGTTTGCCGCCCACCGGCGCGACGCGCGGGGCAGAACCATGCGTATTGGCGCAGATGATGGAGGCCATGCCCTGGGCGGCCGCCATTTCAGCATACTCTCCCAGTCTGCCGATATGGGAAGCACGTTTTAACGTTCCGCAGGCCACCCCCAGCTGGGATGCTTTTTCGATCAAGCGGTTTATCAGTTCGTGCATCACGGTTTGACCGAAGCCCCAGCAACCGTCGCCGGTAATCGCAGCCGGGGTTTCATTCAGAATCTGCAGCTTCTCACCCGCTTTGAGGATGCCTTCTTTGACGCGACCCAGGTAGAAGGGGAGCCGCATCACTCCGTGTGAATCATGGCCGAGTAAATTCGCATCGACCAGGCTGTGGGAAACGATGCGTGCTTCTTCTTCATTGGCCCCACCTTTCAGCAGGAGTGTTTCGGTAAAGTTTTCCAGAGACTCAGCAGAGATTACAGGCACTTCAGGAAGTCCTCGTTAGAAGAAAATTGTGGATCAGATATTGAACAAAGGTGTATTTTGAAGGTTTGTTAAATACCTATCATACAAACTATTTTATATTCGGTAAATTTAAGGGATATCAGGATTTTCCT
>NZ_CALFPF010000732.1 GCF_937919775.1 uncultured Gimesia sp. | reverse complement strand
CATGAGATTATCTCAACGGGTAATCTTCCGAATTCAGTAACAAGTCGAGGAGGAACCTCCACAGACTCAATCTACCAAGTCGTAACTACACTACACACTGACACTCAAGTACAGACAGATTCACCAACGGCAGAAAAGCAGCCACTGAGAATTTACGATTCTGTGCTTGAACGTCTTGAAAAAATCAATTGTTTACAGGATTTAATTCAGCAAGACCGGCTTGTAATCATCATGAGAGAGGAAAGGTTGATCATTACATTGCTATCGGAGGATAGAAACTGGTCGCACTGATTGGATATGTTGTGACACGAACCGGAAAAAATGCGCTTTTTAACGGAGACGTGTTACTTTTATTTGATTAGTTAACAGGTTATTTTTAAGTTGAAATGTGACCCGGAAGAATCGGTTGATCACCCTTGAGGTAAGGCTGACCCGTTTTGAACTGAAAAGAAGATATTCCCGAATGGTTTACTTACTTCTCAGCCCAGAGAGAGATTGATTCTTTGAGTTTAAGAGATGTTGGGCGGGAACATATTCAAATTTCAAATCCGACGAAAGACGAATTTGACATTTCCACTGCGATTTTTTTGACAATTTTCAAAATAGTCGGTTAAAAACTTCAACTTTTTGTCCCTTTCGAGCCCTTTTTACGAGGCGAAACGGCATACTATCTCTATGAGTAATCAACCTTATTTAGTCAAACTGGCTCTGCGCCTGGCAGCGGGTCTGGCAAAAATGCCACCAGCCGCTTTGGAAAAACATCGCTCATTTATCCTCACGCAACAGCAGGCAGATGGCGGATTTTCCGGGAGAGACGGCGGCTCCGATCTCTATTACACGGGATTCGCGGTTCGCAGTCTGGGAATCCTGGGAGGTGTTGAAAAGCAGGAATGTATTCAGATCAGCCGGTTTCTCAGACAATTTCAGATCGACAACCTGTCGACCATCGATTTGCTCAGTTGGCTGTACTGCGCACTGATCATTCAGGCCTCGGGGGGAGAAGATCTCCTGTCTGAGGCACCTGAAAACTGGAATTCGCAGATTTCCCGCAATCTGGAACGCTTGAGAACAAACGACGGCGGTTATGCGAAATCAGAACAGGGCGCCCTGGGAAGTACCTACCATACATTCCTGGTGGTATTGATCTACCAGTTAATCGGCCTTGAGATTCCCGGTCAGAACGATTTGATCCAGTTCCTTTACGACAGGCAGCGCGACGATGGTGGTTTTGTAGAAATTACACCCATGAAACGCAGTGGCACGAACCCCACCGCGGCCGCTGTCGCGACATTAATGATACTGAACTCGATGGATGACGAACTGAAAGAGGACGTGCGCGAATTC
This sequence comes from uncultured Gimesia sp., assembly GCF_937919775.1. GTDB lineage: Bacteria > Planctomycetota > Planctomycetia > Planctomycetales > Planctomycetaceae > Gimesia. Next base: position 1,882 of record NZ_CALFPF010000732.1, on the reverse strand, counting down.
CTGACCCAGGTCAAAAGTTCCGAAGGAGGCTTTCAGGCGAACACCCGCATTCCCTTTGCCGATGGTTTATCAACGTTCACCGGATTGCTGACGGCACAGGATCTGGACCTCGACTTAACATCTCTCGTCGATCGAAGTCAATTGATGAAATTCATGACCGAGTGGCTTGAGTTTCCGACGGGAGGGTTCCGCGGCGCCAGCTGGGATGAACAGGCCGATGTGGAATATACGTTTTATGGCCTGGGGGTACTGGCACTGCTTTCGACATAACCAGAGCAGACAGCCGGACTTAATCCTGCGCATCTTCCATATAAAGTAAACGCCCGCAAGACTTACAGAAAACAAGCCGACCCGAGTTCAGTTCCACGCGCAACTGCGGTTCGATCATTACATTGCAGGCGGAGCAAAACTTACCTTCCACACTCGCCAGGGCCCCCGAACCATGTCCCCGCACGAGTCGTGCAAACTGGACCTTGATGTTATCCGGAATAATTCGTTCAGCATCGGCGATGGCCGCTTTGCATTCCTGGATTTCTTCATCCAGTGAATTACGGGCTGCTTCGAATTCCTGCGCTATTTTTTTGGCATCTTCGCGTGCCGTGTCTTTTTTTGTGACCCAGGACTGAACTTCGGTTTCCGCGGCGTCAATTTTTTCCATCAACTCCAGAATTTCATCTTCCAGGACACTATTCGCCATTTGATCTGCTTCAATTTGTCCCTTAATAATGTCAAACTCTTTATTTGACGAAGCCGTATTCAGTTTTCCCTTTAAATTAAGGATTTTTGCCTCATTGGAATGTAAGTCCAGATTCTTCTGCTGGACCTGCTTTTTCAACTGAGTAACCTGTTCCTGAGCCGTCTTGAGTTTGTCTTCCTGCTGCAAAGCGAACTGTTCTTTAAATTTGATTCGCTTCGGGCCCAGCTCTAATTTTTCATTGACCTCATGCAATCTTAAATAAAGATGGTGTAAGGCTTTCAAACCGGCGGCAGTCGTTGACATGTTAAAGAACTCCAGAAACACTTATTTTTTGAGAGGCAGTATATTAGCTGCCTCAATGCACTTGCTTTGTTATAAAGATTATTGCTGGAAATAGCCAGACACACGCAGGAAAACTGACAGATCTTCTCAGCGTCACATGAACAATAAAACGAAAACCGCTGATCCGGAGCAATAAAAAAACGCCGATCAAAAATGATCGGCGTTTGAATTTCAGATGCTGGCAGATGCCGTGGCGTCTACTTCTTCCAGTTCGGGCTCAGACTGCCCCCATTCGGGAACCAGGCCCTCAATAAAGCCTTGTAATTGTTTACTGCGGACCGGATGTTGTAATTTTCTGACCGCCTTGGCTTCAATCTGCCGGACACGTTCGCGTGTCACTTTGAAAATCCGGCCGACTTCTTCCAGGGTATAGGTATAACCGTCTCCTAAACCAAACCGAAGTTTGATGATTTCACGCTCACGGTAAGTCAGCGTTTTCAAAACATGATCGATTTTATCTTTGAGCATCTCCTGGCTGGCTGTGTTGACAGGGCTGTCCGAATCAGAATCTTCGATGAAATCACCAAAGTAGCTGTCTTCACTTTCACCCACGGGTCGATCCAGGCTGATGGGATGACGGGAGATTTTGAGCACGCGTCGCGTTTCTTCCAGACTGATGCCCGCCACTTCTGCCGTTTCTTCCATTGTGGGCTCGCGCCCGTTTTCCTGCAGCAGTTGCTTGCTGACCTTCCTCAATTTGGACATGGTCTCAATCATATGCACGGGAATCCGAATCGTGCGCGCCTGATCGGCAATGGCTCGCGTAATCGCCTGTCTGATCCACCAGGTGGCATAAGTCGAGAATTTATAACCACGACGATATTCATATTTATCGACGGCTCG
>NZ_CALFPF010000731.1 GCF_937919775.1 uncultured Gimesia sp. | reverse complement strand
TCGCCGGAGATCACGCTGATGTCATGATGCAGACAGATCACCTTCTCGCCAGTCGCCGAGAATACCAGTGCTTCCAGTTTTGGCCGCGCAATTTCAATCAGTTGTGTTCGGACCTGTTTCAACAGATCGCGTCCCTTTTCTGACGAGAGCGTTTCGACAAGATGTTTTTCCGCAGCCGTCAGCACTCCCTGCAGACGAACAACAAGAAATTCTCCAATCAGATGCGCTTGGATACTTTTAGGACCCCGCCCCATATATTCCTGTTCAAAGTGTGAGACGCCTTCGCAGATTGCGGCTTCGATTTCCCCCAAAGACTTCATGAGACCATGCTTTAGCCGAGATTTCCCATATGGATCAGCCTGAAACCATTCCAAGCATGGATTTTCTTTGATTGTAACCACTGCGGTCCCCCGTGTCTAAAACGAATTGATTTTTCTCCACTTTTGTTGTCCTTCTGTTGCTGAAATCCGGGAATCGCTACCGAGCGAATTATTTTTCAGCGGCCAACCCGGTTCGGTCAGTTGAAAGAATACGTACTTGGCATGCCGGGTTACCTTGTCTTGCCTGTCCCTCCTTTTGCATACTTTGCTAAGCCTGACGGAGGCTTCCACTCTCATTCCCAAATAATCACTCCTTGGCGCACGCGACCCCGACCGTCTCCACACGGGTGCACCTCGTCTCTCCGCGAGTTATTTTTGATGTCTTCCAGCTGGTATTCAGCTATGTCAATCACTTCCCGTAGCGAAAGAATGTTCTGTTTGTTTAGCGTTAAATATTTATTTTGTCAGCTTGGACTTCCCCAGAAATAGTCGTATTTCCTTTATGAAATGATTAACAACGACCAGGAGAGACGGGCGGCAAGGTGCATGGCAGAAAGGACTTATGCGATGTTTTGTTCTCGGAATTGGTTTATATGGCTGTCTTGTACGGGGATCAGTTCGCGAATAGAATTTTTCGTAGACAGTAAATCAAGTCACTATAGACTAACAACATCGGATGCAATCAATGAAGTGTGGCTACATCCTTCCCCTGCCGATGGTGTCCATGTCTTTAATGTTTCCGCACACGAGGCACTAAAAATACTGGGTAGCGTTCGTCCTGCTAAGGTTATCGCCGAGTGAATTGCATGTCTTAGAAGTAATCCGCATGGTCAATTCATTTAGCTGACCGATTAAGAAGAGTAATCAAAATCTGTTATCATACATCCTTAATTTGAATGCTTTTATTGAGCAATTCTTTCGCTCAATAAAAGCGGAGTGTCTCGGTAGAATGATTTTCTTTGGTGAGAATTCATTTAGAAACGCCATCAAAGAATACCATCTCTCGATTGTAGTGGGAAGACCTTCAGGGAATGCAAATGGGCACCAGTTATCGCTGTGAAATATTTGAGACGATTGATGAGGTCGATCACAGAGAGTGGAATGAGGTCTGTCATTATGCTCACAACTTGTATTTGAATCCTCAGTTTCTAAAAGCTGTCGAGAAGTCATTCGCTCCTGAAGCCAAAATCTGGTACGCCATCTATCGAGATGCCGGGAATCAAGTCGTTGCCGCGACCTGCTTCTCTCGTTACTACGTAGATCTTGCTCATATGGTTGCAGAGTCATCGATGTTACAAAAGATGATTTTAGGGGGCAGGCGTTTTCATTCCGGCTTTGGCAAAATTCGTATCTTACTGGGTGGCCTCCCACTGACCACATCCGACCATCAATTAGCGATTCATCCCGATGCAGATCTGAATCTGCTGACTGCCAGTCTCAGCGATACGGCACGAACTCTTGCTAATGAATCGAGGTGTCGATTGACGGCCTTTAAAGAATTTCAGCCCGAACTCACAGAGCGAATCAATGGCTTAACAGGTAATGGATATATTAAAATTCGAAGCCAATATGTTTACCAACTCTCGGGTAACTATGACTCTTTTGACGAGTATCTGACTTCTAGAAGAAGTGGGACGCGTCAGAGTATTCGTTCGAGCCTGAAACGTTTTGAAAAATCAGGACTCACCTACGAACATCTCCGTGGACGGGACGGTGTTGCAGAGATTTTCACTGAGGATGTCTATCGGCTTTATCTGAATGTGTTCCATCGAGCGAAGGTACGCTTTGAATGTATCCCGCGTAGTTTCTTTCAGGAATTGGCGCGACAACTCCCCGATGATTCTTGTTTTACCATCATCAGACAAGGGGAACAGATTGTCGGTTTTTGTTGCGGTGTCGCAGCGGGGGATCAGCACTCAGTCATGATTGTGGGCAGAGATGATCGAGTCAGCAGGGAGGCAGATCTGTATTTCAATTTAATCTATCGCGGGCTCGATCAGGCTCTGGTTCCTGGAATTCGCACTGTTCTATTTGGCGCGACCTCTGACCAACTGAAAAAACGCATGGGCTGCGAGGGAACGTGGTTAACAGCATACTCAAAAGCGAAACGACCACTCGGTACCTGGCTACTGAAGTTGGCGACACAATGGATGCTTCACAACGAAGATTAATCGCCTGCCACCAAATAATAGTGGTGGTGACAGAAATCCGCCTCTTTATTCTTTCGTTAGTTTTGGAGGTCTTTTCTTGCTAATGACGTGGTTCAACAGCCGCTTGGTCACTTTCGTCGGACTTAGCCGCAGCAGTCCACTCAGATGAACCGTTGTTAAGAACGAGGCAGCACTCACCTTGGGAAACGTGCAAATATATCGACTTTCCAGACGTGGTCGGAAACGAGTTTTGTAGTGCGCCAGGCCTGCACAATCATAAATCGAATTTAAATTTCCAGCAGCCCAACTGATAAAACGTTTGGAATGCGTTTTCTCTGCGGAACTGCTTGAACTGCAATTCAACCCTGGAATCAGACACAACGAGACCTGCTCCGCTCCTTCTGCTTTGATTGCTTCGATCACCGCCACTTTGAGATGAGGTAAAGCTCCGCGAACAGAATCTTGACGGTATCGATAAATCTCAAACGCCCATCCTTTCCCAGATTGAAAAGGATTGGCTACAACAAAGGCTTCAATCCTGCCCATACCCCTCGCACTTCTAGCGGTGAAAATTCGTTTGCGTCCTAAGTTGTCAAGGTCGATATTGCCCTGGAAAAATTGCATTTCCTGGCGTTGTGGCTTCAGTGAAAGTGAGTCTTTAGTAATTTGAATGAGTTCATCACGCGTCGCCATGACCTCATCTACTGAAGACAGTTTGTGCTCCCATTCTGAACAGAGAATCTCTTGCCGAGTACAATAGTTTCTTTGGCGTCTCAGCCACTCAAATTTCTTACCGCGGCAGTCCCAGTCTCGTAGATCTAGCAGGGCATCTTCTCCCCATTTCGTCACCTGCATACCAAACTCTTGGAACAACGGTAAGTCCACATCCGTAACGTTAAAGAAAGCCGCCGATTTGTGGTTAGTTTTAACAAGCCGCAAGAACTGTTCCAGCAATGACTTCTTACTTTCTTGAGGAGCAAGCAATCCGCCTCCGACTTTAAGGTGACCAGCGACGGTGACGTAAGAAATTGCCCCAGAGCGATCCGCTGACCAAAACGTGTTTCGGTTTGATTCACACGCTAAATAAGAGTCGTAAACTTGACCGTGCTCGTAAGCAAGACATTCGAGATAGCGATCCTCGAAATGTTTTTTCTGGACCGAAATCTGATGTGAAGCGAACTTCTTAGAAGTACTCTGAAAAGAATTCACTTTTCCCCCCGTCACCAGAAATAGTGGGTGCTGGATTTAGGTTATACTGCTTGCTCAAACATTTCGGGACTCTGATATGGTGGGCAATTATTTTGAGTTGTCTTAAACAATAATGGGCAGAATGTTTATTATGAGGGGAATGGGATATGTGGGTCAACTGTTTTCTGGATAAGTCTTAAAGCCATTGGGCATAATGAGAGAGAAAAGCTGTTGAAACCGTCGGGTACAAAAGACGTGTCGCACGTTAAGTCCCTTAACCAATTGATCTTTGACAACAAAATCTGGTGAAAGGACTGACGTGAGTTGGGGTAGGTATGCCGTGAAGGACTGTTGGTTTTGACCTTTTAGGCTAGATCGCGCGTGCACTGTGTGAAGAAATAACTTGGCGGGGCGCATTTGATCG
>NZ_CALFPF010000730.1 GCF_937919775.1 uncultured Gimesia sp. | reverse complement strand
TACCTGAAGGTGGTCAGGATGTTTAAGTTCGGTTGGTGCACCGTTGGTGCACCGCTGGTGCACAATTGGTGCAAACACCAAACAGCTGAACGAAGTGTGTGGTTGCAGAACCGATAAAACATCGAAGTAAGCAACTGTTTTATTTTCAATGAGTTACGCACCATTAGGTTTATTTTCGTCGCGTTGAAATCAGTTTTGAAACCACCCAGGCGGAGAGTCCCCCCCTCTCCGCTTTTAATCAAAGCCGTTGATCTGTAATTTACAGATCAACGGCTTTTTTTATATGTGGCCTGTACCTGTGTTTCCTCAGAAGGTAGTTTGTGGTATCGGGATGCTACTCTGGATGGGTTTGGAAGTACCGAAAATGAAAGTAAACTCAACGGCATTTTTTAATCACCAAACACGAAAGGTTTTCCGACACCATTTAGTCCTCGATTATGATGAGAATGACAATTGATCCTGGCAACTCTTCCTGGGCAAATCCTTCATGGCACGTAACTGGACTCGTGACGAACTGATTCTGGCGATGAGCCTTTATTGTCGCTTACCTTTCGGGAAGTTTCACAAAGGAAATCCCGAAGTCATTCAACTGGCTGAAAGCATTCAGCGAACGCCCTCCAGTGTTGGCATGAAGCTCTGCAATCTGGCGTCTCTTGACCCGGTCCAGCAGGAACGAGGTGTCAAAGGACTTTCAGGTGCTTCGAAATCTGACCGAGCAATCTGGCAGGAATTCCACTCTGACTGGGAAGGACTTGCGGATGAGAGTCTGCGTCTCGAAAGGGAGTATCACCTTCAGCCTGCAGAGGTCTTTGTTGAGGAACAGCCGCAGTTTGGAGGCGAAACCGAATCGACTCGCGTTACGAAAGTCCGGCGTGCCCAGCAATTCTTTCGTTCGACCGTTTTGGCTTCCTATGACTACCGCTGCTGTGTGACGAACATCGGAATCAAAGAATTACTCATTGCAAGCCACATTATTCCCTGGAGTGAAGATCCAACCAAAAGAGCAGATCCTCACAATGGGCTCTGCCTGAACGCCCTCCACGACAAAGCCTTCGATCGCGGTCTGATTACACTGGATGAGGAATACCGCCTGATCTATTCTCAACTACTGCGAGATTCTTTGACGGTTGATGCAATGAGCCGGTTCTTCAAACCATATGAGGGCAAGCAAATCCACTTTCCATCGCGGTTCCTTCCAGATCAGGTCTGTCTTCAGGGACACAGAAATCAAATCTTTGTTGCATAACCCTCGCGTTTTAGCAATGTAACTTTATTCGGTGCGGGTGTTTGATGTTTGTCTGCTGGCGATCAGGCGATGAGATCGTGAATGATGCGGGCTTCGGGGACGACGGTGTGGGGGCGGTTGAGCGTGTCGTACAGCATGTGGTGGTGGTCGACGCCGAGCTGGCGATAAATGGTCGCCACGATATCGCCGGGAGAGACCGGGCTGTGCGTGGGCGTTGCACCCGAGCGGTCGCTGGCACCGTATACAAAGCCGGATTTGAAACCGCCGCCGGCCAGCAGGATTGAGTAGCAGGAATTCCAATGATCGCGGCCGGCGTTGTTGTTGATTTTGGGGGTGCGTCCAAAATCACCCAGTACAGCGACCAGGGTTCGTTCCAATAACCCGCGCTGTGCGAGGTCTTCAATCAGACTGCTGCAGGCGGCATCAAACTGCGGCAACAAGGTTGTTTTCAGAGCATTAAAATTCTGGCCGTGCGTGTCCCATGTGGCGTTGGCGTGCGGCGCCCACGACATCGTCACCACGCGCGTTTTCGCTTCGATCAGTCGCCGCGCCAGCAGCACGCTTTGTCCGTAAATATTTCTGCCATAACGATCACGCACGACGTCAGGTTCTTCGGTCAGTTTGAATGCCCGTTGTGCCTGGTTCGACGTCAGCAGATCAAATGCCTGCCTCTGAAAATCGTCCATCGAGGCCAGCGTCTGATCTGCATCCACTCCCAAACCACGATCGAGCGATGACAGCAGGCCGCGGCGGGCGTTCATTCGCTCCTGTGCCAGACCTGCCGGCAGCGCCAGATTGCGGACATGAAATTGAGGTGCGTTGGGATCGTCGAGGACCCAGAACGGATCGTATGTCGCGCCCATGAAACCGGCCAGAAAGCCAGGTTGTAAAGGTCCGGCGGCTCCCTCTTTCGTTTTATAAGGGAGTGTAATATAGGGGAGCGAGCCGGAGGGTGTGGGACGCAGCTTGGCAAGGACGGCACCTGGGGAGGGATGATCATTCGGTTTGGCACCGCCCCCCTGTTCGCCGCGATCATGGCCGGTAAGTGCGGCGTACACAGCCGCGGCGTGGGAATTATTGACACTGTGATTCATCGACCGCACCAGCGTCACATGATGCATCTGTCGGGCCAGGAGCGGCAGATGTTCGCACACGTTGACTCCGTCGAGTGAGGTGGCAATCGGGTCGAACTCTCCGCGAATTTCAATCGGTCCGGACGGCTTCATGTCCCACATATCGAGATGGCTGGGCCCGCCATTCAGAAATATGATGATACAGGCATCCGCTTTCGGCGTCAGACCATCGACCACACTTTGCGCTCTCGAAGCGCGTGACGACAACAACTGAGGCAGCGAAATTCCGATGGTGCCCAGCCCACCCGCACGCAGTAATTCACGTCGTGACAATCGGCGCTCTGACATACTGTCATTCATGGTCGATTTCCTGTTCCTCGAGGGTCGCCAGTCGAACAAGTTCTCATCAATCCGGAATCGTAGTTTCAGACTATGGAAACGGACTCCGTTTTTCTGACACTTGCCTTAGGCATTGGGAGCCTGAACTCGATTCAGGCCCGGACAGAGTTTTATTTTAACAACGCACGCACCCTCTCGTCCAGCACGTCATTCAAACTCCCCGGTTTCTTTGCCACGATTCTGCTGCGACGAAGGAACGATCGGTTCCTGCTCCACCAGCAGATCCAGAGGCATGCCGGTATTAATACTCCGCAGGAGATTCATTTGATCTTCAACGACAAGTATCTGAGGCATTACCGCGCGACCCAAAACAAATTCATGCAGGACTGGCGTCAAGAAGACAGACAGCCCGTCTTCAGATTGCATGATCAACCATGCGCGTACATGAGAGAAGCCTCATGCATCCCAGATAAATTCGAAGTAATCTTATGTGGCAATTCATTTCGGATGAAGCAACTTTGTGAGACACTCAGTTAAAACGTTCCGGCGCGTTGAATTGCCCCTGTGAGTGACTCAAGATGAGCGACCGGCTTTCAGAAAGTCGACTCAGGGGCCATGTTCTCATTTTTCGCCGGAGTGTCGCTCCCGTTTCAACTTCAGCAGCAACCGTGGTTCGTCGGTGTAAAGGCGTTCGACCCCCTGCTGCAACATTTGCTGCATTAACTCCGGATCGCTGACGGTCCAGGCGCCGACTTCGAGGCCGGCAGCTTTGATTTTCCGGATCTTCTCCGGGGTGACGCCCTGATAATTCAGGACCAGGGCTTCGAAGCCGCGCGCTTGGGCGATCTTGATGTCATCCTCAATATTCGTGTCGGCACCGCGATCCCAGAATACGGGAATTTCCGGCGCGAGCTGTTTGACTTGCGACATATAGATCAGACTGCCGTCATTGAAACCGACCCAGGGTTCCATTTTGAGCTGCTTCACCAGCGCGATCGCTTCTTTCACACAGTCTGCTTTGGGTTGCAGTGAGACGCGCGTGCGGTGCTGCTGCCTGACCAGTTTTAAAACGTCTGCGAGCAGCGGCATCTGCTCGGGCGGGCATTCCCGTTTTGTTTTGTGATGACGTTTGCGAAAGTCGGTTGCGACATCGACGGTTTTCAGTTCGGCGTATGTGGTGTCCGCAACAGTCAGATCTTTGTCGCCGACCCGCCCGGTGGTTTTGTCGTGTGTGACGACGAGTTTGCCCTCTTTCGTGAGAAAGAGATCCAGTTCCAGCCAGTCCGCACTGACCTCAATACCACTCCGAAACGCGGGCATGGTGTTCTCCGGAAACTCGCCGGAATTACCCCGGTGTGCGGTCACGCCGTTCTGTAAAAATGTGGGGACCTGATGTTCCTCTGCGGCGGTCACTGTATTCGCAGTCAGAAAATAGACCGTAAGCACGAACAGCGAAAACAACTTCATCAGCAATCACTCCGAAACGATTTGTGCGGCGGGGGTCAGGAATGCGTTTATCATGACACAGACAACAGTCAATTCCAAGCGGCTGATAAGATCACCGTGTCGAATCGTGTGGGTCTTTAAGAAAACTTCACGAATCGAGGTTTGCAGCAAACGCGAGGAAAGATCTTGCGATATTCGAGCCGATTCTGGCTTTGTTTCACCAATCCGCCTGTTTTTACGACATGCAGAATCGGAGCAATCGGTTACGAAATCCACAAATTCGTTGACTCTCAAAATGGGAAGAATTAGGATTGAGTTACGTTGGAGGGGAAGGATTCCCGATATTTCAAGTTTCTTTTTTCAGGAACCAGGCTGATGATCAGATCGAGAATCATGAAAGCAGGCGTTTGTGTTGTGGCGCTCATGCTGCTGCTCACAGGAGGCCAGACGGCTCACGCCGGTGTGACCAAAGATGCGGCGAGCAAGTATCTCAAAGATGTGCAGCAGGGAAATCCCGGTTTTAAATCGGTTGGCAAAATCACATTTGGTCCCGGCGGCTTGCTGGTGGTGGCGGACCCTGCGAAAGCGACGATTACGGTCATCGACACGCACGACGTGGGACCTCTGAAAAAACTCGAACGGAAAGTTCCTCAGATTGATATCGCGGTCGCCGCCAGTTTAGGTGTCGAACCGGATCAGATCGAGATTGCCGACATGGCCGTCAATTCACAAAGCGGCAAAGTTTATCTGTCCGTGAATCGTAAAACGGACGGACAGCCGGCGATCCTCGTGATCGACGCCCAAGGCAAAGTGAAAAACTTTGATCTGGCGGAAGTCGATTACATTCAGGTCGCTCTGCCCGGCGGTGAAGAGTCCAAAATTCGCAACATTACCGGCGTCGCGCTGGCCAGCGATCGCCTATTAGCGGCTGCCCAGTCGAATGAAGAGTTCGCGAACAAAATCTATTCGATTCCCCTGCCGTTAACGCATGGAACCTCAGCCGACATTTACAGCGCCGAAACGTATCATGTGGCCCATAAGAAATGGGAAACCAAAGCGCCGATTCAATCGTTCGTCCCATATTCCAATAAAGGCAAGAATTACATCGTCGGTGCGTTTGCCTGCACGCCGATCGCCAAGTTTCCGCTGGATGAACTGCAGTCGGGCAGCAAAGTCAAAGGAACAAGCGTGGTCGAACTCGGTTCGGGCAATCGTCCGCTGGACATGCTGACCTACGAAAGTGACGGCAAGGAATGGCTGCTGACCAACTCGTTCCGCTTCCACTGGAAAAAGAGCATGTACGGTCCGAGCAAATGGTGGGGTGTGCGCGTCAACATGGATTACCTTGACGCGGAAAATGTGAACGAAGAAGCCGCCCGCCGCGATGTGAAGCAGACGAAAGGTCCGGACGGAATTGAAATCGTCGATCAACTCGCCGGTGCCGTGCATATCGACAAACTGGACAAGAAAGAAATCGTCGTGCTGCGTGATAATGACGGGCACCTCGATCTGGAAATTGCACAACTGCCGTAATGGAAATGGAATGTTGTGTCTGATTCACAGGCTCTTTTCTGTTCTGACCAAGTGTAGAAAAGAGCCTGTTTTGATAGTGCTTTCAAAAAACATGAGCGGAATGGCGCTAGCCACCGTTTTTGAACCAGGTTCCCAACACACAAACGGCGGCTAGCGCCGTACCGCTCATGAGTGAGAGTGAGCAATGCGTTTTTCGAATTCTGTAAGGAATGTCTGTATCTGAATTCAAGTTTTTTTTGTTCGGTTTCAGAAGCGGGAAAGAGTCTGTTTTTTACCACTGCAGCAACAAATCTGAGCGGAATGGCGCTAGCCACCGTTTTTGAACCAGGTTCCCAACACACAAACGGCGGCTAGCGCCGTGCCGCTCACAGGTAGTGAAATCTCATGGCTAAATGGCACGCGTTTCTAAAGTCGAGACCACTCTCCTTTGTGTTGCTCTTCCTGTTTGGAACAGTGCCCTTGATTGATCAAACAAGGGCAGCCGGTGCGCCTGACAATGAACTGTTTCAACTCTCAATTGAAGCAAACGAAACTGATCCCCGGCTCTGTCTGTTCGTGGTAACGGCTGCAGAGGAACGATTCTGGACAACTCTGAAAATGGCAGACGAGGAACAGTTCCAGCGTGTGCTCTCACTGAAACAGGAATCTCAGACCAACGGTAAACTGCCGACGATGTTGGGCCGCTATCAAATCAAAGATCGGCGTCTGGAATTCAAGCCCGCGTTTCCGCTGGTGTGGGGCGGGCGTTATCAGGCAGTCTTTAATCCCGGCGTATTGAAACTGACCACGAAAAAACCGGATCAACGTTTGAGCAAAACGTATGTGATTCCCCTGCCCGATTCCCAGCCGCCGCGCGTACTGGCGATTTATCCGTCAGGAAAACAACTGCCTGCGAATCATCTGAAATTCTATATTCAATTTTCCGAGCCGATGCAGCAGGGGGAGATCTTTGAATACTTTTCGCTGTTCAACAAATCGCAGAACCAACAGGTGCCCCGCCCGTTTCGGCATACCGAACTCTGGTCTCCCGACGGCAGACAATTGACACTCTGGTTTCATCCCGGCCGACAGAAGGTGGGCGTAAATCTGAACGTCGAACTGGGGGCGATTCTGAATGCGGGTGACGAATATGAATTACGCATCAACCCGAAATGGGCCGCTTTGTCCGGCCATCCGCTCGGGACAGAGATCAAAAAAGAATTCAAAGCCGTCACGATGGATGAACGTCAGCCGAAGATCGCAGAATGGAAATTCAACACGCCCCGACCGGGAACTCTTGAGCCGCTCGTCTGCGAGTTGGGCGAGCCACTCGATTATGCGTTGCTCCGCAGTCAGTTGGCCATCAAAAACGCGAACGGAGAGCCTGTGCCAGGAAAAATCGAACTCGCCGCGCAGGAATCGATCTGGCGATTCGTTCCGGAAAAACCGTGGCAGGCGGGTCGCTACCAACTCGTGGTTGGCACGGTGCTGGAAGATCTGGCGGGTAACAGCATCGCGCGTCCGTTTGCCATTGATCTTTCGCAAACAGAACCCACGGCTCCCGAAGTCGGTGAATTTGTCACGCGGGAATTTCTCATCTCGAAATAATCAAAGGTTCTCTGATGCTGCAGCGCTCCGCCTTCGTTTTACTGTTTCTGTGTTTGTGCGTCCCCGCGTCCCCTGCAGCCGAACAACCCAACATTGTGTTCATCCTGGCCGACGACCTCGGCTGGAAGGATCTCGCCTGTTATGGTGGCACACTGGCCGACACGCCGCACCTGGATCGGCTGGCGTCGGAAGGTATGAAATTTACGAACGCCTACTCGCCGGCCCCCATCTGCTCTGCTTCGCGGGCGGCAATTCTGACCGGAAAAACTCCCGCGCGGCTGCATTTTGAATTTGTCACGAAACCTGCCAGAACAGACCCGCCGTTTCGGGATTTGCTGCCGCCTCCGTATACACGGGACCTCCCATTGAAAGAGATCACGCTGGGGGAAATGCTGCAGCAGGCACACTACGCGACCGGCTTCTTCGGGAAATGGCACGTCAGCGAACATTACAAAGCGTATCTCGGCTGGAGTCCGACGCATGGCCCGAAACAGCAGGGTTTTCAGACAGCCGTCGAAACCTTCGGCAGTCATCCGTATGCGAAACAGTTCGACTGGAAACCGGGCGATTTTCAAAAAGACGAATTTCCGCCGGACGCGGTGACGGAGAACGCGATTCAATTTCTGAAACAACCCCGGGACAAACCGTTTTTTCTGTATCTGTCTTACTTTCACGTACATACGCCGGTCCGCTCGCCGACCGACTGGCTGGTAAAAAAATATGCAGATAAAGCGGCCGCCGGTCCGGGCGATCCGAAACTTCGCACGCATTACGGCGCGTTCGTTGAAACGCTGGATCATTACGTCGGACAGGTGCTGGCTGCGTTAGATCAGAATGGTCTGCGCGATTCGACGCTGGTAGTTTTCACATCCGATAACGGCGGTCATCCCGAGTATGCAGACAACGGACCGCTGCGCGGGAGCAAATGGAACCTGTATGAAGCGGGCATCCGTGTGCCATTTCTGGTGCGCTGGCCAAAACATGTCGCTGCTGACTCGGTGTGTGCGGTTCCCGTCAGCGGCGTTGATCTGTTTCCCACCTTCTGCGAAGTCGCAGGCGGGGACTGTGCTGATCTGACTTTGGACGGCAAAAGTCTCGTGCCCTTATTCGAAGACAAATCGGAAGACTGGCCGAGCCGCGCACTGACCTGGCATTTTCCCTATTACCATCCGGAGAAGGGATACACGAAAGCGAAAGAAACAATCGGCGTGAACGACTTCGCGGTCAGCAAGACGCGACCGGTGTCTGCGATTCGTGTGGGGGACTGGAAACTGCTAAAGTTTTATGAATCGGGAAAACGGGAGTTGTACGATTTGCGCAGCGATCCCAGCGAGCAGCAAGACTTGAGCTTGCGTCAGCCCCAGCTCACGGCGCAGCTGGGTACACAACTGAAACAGATGCTGCAGAACATGCAGGCGCGGTTTGCGACGGATATTATTACGGATCAGCCCAAAACGGATTAACCGAGTTCCACAATCGGGGCGGAAGGTCCTTCGACCAGTGGTGTGGGACGTCCGCCCGGTTTGATCCAGTGTCCATAGGGATCGATGCCCAGTTTCTTGAAGACGGTCGCACCGAGGTCTCCCGGTCCCAGACGTCGTTCGGCAATTTCACCGCCGCGTCGATCTGTGGCGCCGATTACCTGACCGCCGGGCACACCCGCACCCGCTGCGAGCATCGACATCACCGGGGTCCAGTGACCACGGCCGTTGGTTTTGGTAATGACCGGCCCGCGGCCGAATTCGCCGAGCACGAGCACGAGCGTTGAATCGAGCAGGCCCCGCTCATCCAGATCGCTGACGAGAGTAGCGATTCCGTGATCGAAGACTGGCAGCATCGGCTTGAGACCTTTCTCAATGCCGCCCCATTGGACTTCATCGCCGTGATGATCCCAGTGGCCCCAGGCATCGCTCATTGTAATGAAGGTCACGCCGGCTTCGACGAGGCGGCGGGCCAGCAGCGATTTCTGTCCGAACGAATGGCTGCCGTACTTCTCCCGGACCTTTTGCGGTTCGAGGTTCACATCAAAGGCTTTGGCGACATTGCCCGAGAGGACCATGTCGTAAGCTTCCTGCACATAGCGATCCTGCAGGGAAAGTTCGGGCGAGAGCTCTGTATGTTTTCGCAGTTGGTCAAACTGGCGGCGTAATGTTTCACGGTCACTCAGGCGGGACGTTGTGACACCATCGGGCATCCCAAACTTGCCTGCCGCTTTGACGCCGTCTAAGGGTTCATAACGATGCCCCAGATGACCGGCACCGTAAATGTCTGCCGCCATACTATCGGCGAGTGCCACGAAACCAGGCATGCCGGGAACATTCGGTCCGCGAAATTTAGCCGCCACCGAACCCATCGAGGGATACCCGCCGCCGTCGCGGTTGTCATTCGTGCGTTGTGATTTAGGATTAGCGGCCTGAAACGTGGTTGGTGTATGATTACTGGTGCTGGCATCCATCGAACGAATGATGGCGAACTTATCCATCATGGCGGCCTGCAGGGGCATATGCTCGCAGATCTCAATCCCATTCACGGAAGTCGCGATCGGATTAAAGGGCCCCCGGATTTCTGTCGGTGCCTGCGGTTTCAAATCCCACATATCAAGCTGACTGGGTCCGCCCGAAAGCCAGATCATAATCACGGACTTCGCTTGAACTTTCTGAGAGACCTGGGCCTGAGGTGCCGCTGTTGCCTGTCGCTTGAGTAATTCGGGAAGCGTCAGCCCCGCGAAACCTGCCATCCCTGTCTGGAGAAACCAGCGACGGCTGCCGCTGCGAATCAGATCCGCACCGGGGGCGAATGCAGAAAACGGACTGCCACTCTGGTGATGTCGGCCGTGTGGATTATTTGGAATAGGGACTGGTTGGGACATCCGAATTCTCCCGTGATTAAATCGGCGATTCGATTATTTATTAGGCTTAGATAAAAACAGCTTCTGATATAAAGAAGACCTGTTTCTCTCTTCCCTCTGTGGTGAGCGGCTCAGGCAGGGACCCGTATATGCATCAGCATACACAAATATGATCGGAAACAACAACGGGAATTTTCATTCTATTATTAATAAAACTCACAATATATCCAAGTGAACACATTCAAGCCGGTGTATTCCGGCGTATTTAAGTCAATTTGAGGAGCTTGATCGCGTTTTCACGGTAGATTTTGGTGCGGACGGCGTCGGGAATTTCGATTTTCTGGAAGAGTTCGAACTGGGGAACCTGCTGTCCCGGTGCCAGATAATCGGTGCCGAACAGAATGCGATCTTGTCGACGCACCAGGAATTCCTGTCCGAACACCATGTCGCGGGAGATGGCGTTCGCACCGGAACCGGCGGAAAGATCGCCGTAGATATTCGGATAACGGGTCATCAAGTCATCGATGGCGCCTCCCGGTTTGACTTTTGATGTGGGATAACCGCCCAGTTCTTTGGGAGTCAGACCGCCGGAAATCGAGGCCCACCAGCCGGGACCGTGACCGATGAAATTGAGTTCGGGGAATGTTTTCAGCGCATTCTCCAGTCGCTTGAGACCGGGCACATCTTTGCCGCGAATGTTATCGATGTGAAATAATAGAGGAATGCCGACTTCCTGGCAGGCTTCGTAGACGCGCATCATCAAAGGATCATCAAAATCCAGACCGACTTTGTGTTCGCCGAAGCCTTTCGCCCCCTGATCGACCCAGGCTTGAATCATGCCGACCAGAGCTTTGACGCTGCCGGCATGTGTGGTGCGCGGGTCGACAGAACAGAACGGAATGATCCGATCCGGATACGCTTTGGCAGCTGCCAGAACGGATTCGGTGGTCTGCAGGTATTTGGTGGATTCGGGTGACGTCAAAGGCATGACGACCGATTTTTCGATCTGAAACTCGTCCATCCAACTCAATAACGCTTCGGGTGACAGATTCTTTTTCGGGTCGGTATAAGTGCCGATGTGGGTGTGGACGTCAATGATCCCAGTGCCCGCTTTGATGTTCGGATCAGCGGCTTTGATCTTGCGGACGGGTCCTAAACCGGCGGCACAACCGAGGCCGGTGAGGAACAGGGATTTCGAAAATTCACGTCGGGATAAGTTCATGCTGCATTCCTGTGGGTGGGTGGTTTGAAGGAAGGTCCACAACTCGCGCACTTTCCATTCAAAACAACTGCCGCAGGAATTACAAGGCCGGAATCCGATTTAACGGGGAACGCGGCGACGGTTTTCGATTTTGATTTGTTTGACGCCTTTAGGTGTCTGCTTGGCGTGTTGAATGCGTGCGTGCAGGATCTGTGATAATTCGTCGCGCAGCAGTTTTGTCTCCGGATCCTCTGCCAGATTTTTCATTTCGGCGGCATCGTTACTGTGATCATAGAGTTCGACACCTTCGCTGCCATTCTCGCCCCATTCGGTGTAACGGAAGCTGGGCGTGCGCAGGCTGTATCCATTTTCATACTGTGTTAACGCGGTTTTGCGTGAAGCGGCTGTCGCATCTTTGAGTGTCGGAACCTGACTGATGCCTGACAATGACGGCGGAGTTTTCAGGCTGCATAATTCTGCCAGCGTCGGATAAAAATCGACCATTTCCGCAGGAGAAGTAGCAGTCTGCCCTTTGGCAGTCACACCGGGGCCGGCGAAAATCAGCGGGACGTGGGCGGCGTTTTCAAACAGCGTGGTTTTCTGCCAGTGCCCGTGTTCCCCCATATGATAACCGTGATCAGACGTGAAAACGACAATCGTATTTTCATCCAGGCCCGTTTCTTTCAAGGCAGCGAGAATGTGTCCGATCTGGGCGTCGGCGAAGGTGATCGAAGCGTAATACGCCTGAATCGCCTGGCGTGCCAGTTTGTCTGGCAGATTGATCTGATCCTTTTTGCGGTTCACCGATTTGCGGGCCGGCAGAGGAATCGTATCGAGATAACCGTCCGGAATTTGAGGGACGTTGATCTGCTCTGTCGGATACTTTTCGAAATAGATTTTCGGAGCGACATAAGGCGTGTGCGGTCGATACAGGCCGACCGCGAGGAAGAAGGGTTGTTTACTTTTCGCAAACTGTTTGAGTTGTTGAATCGCGGTGTCGGCGGCGATGCCGTCGGTCTGTTCGGCGTCGGTCCCGTCGGCGGCGAGCCAACTGAGAGTGCCGCCAAAGCTGCCGGGGGTCAGGCTGAAGATCAGGTCTTCATCGTCAACATCTCGTCCACGAGGATTGAAGGTCTGATTCCAGGAAAAGGGGTCATCATGTCCTCCGGTCCCGATATGTTTGGGAACATTGTAGTGATAGATTTTTCCCACACGGGTGGCGAAGTAACCCTGATTGCGAAACATCTGCGACATGGTCTGCACGTTGGGAACATGTTCGCGGACATAGATGGCGTTCCGGTGAATCAGCGTCTGATCGGGGTACATGCCCGTCATGAACGACGCCCGGCTCGGCCCACACAGCGGGTATTGACAGTAGGCATTCTGAAACCGCACCCCCCGCTGCGCAAGCTGATCAATATTCGGAGACTGCACCTGCGGATGACCATAACAGCCCAGATCACAGTTCAAATCATCACAGATCAGAAACAGGACGTTGGGTTTCGTTTCTGCGGCAGACGAAATTGATGTCGTGCATTGAATCAAGAATACAAAACAGAAAACGCTTGAGATGGATCGACCGAGGCTGTGGATCATGAATTCGCTCCGTTGTAATAAAGGACGGCTCTCACTGTGAGATATTATCCTATCAGACGACGAAACCGATTTCAGCAAAGAAAGCCGGACTCGAGGCGAAGTTTTTCAATACCCGGAAGAGCCACTGCTTAACGATGGGCCTTCGAAATGAAGGCTTCCATCATGCTCAGCGTTTCGGGACTGACGTGGTGCTCAATGCCTTCGGCGTCGGTCGATGCGGTTACTTCACTGACGCCCATCGCGACCAGGAAACTCAGCACGATTTCATGACGTCGGCGGGAATCTTTCGCCAGTTTGGCCCCTTTACTGGTTAATTCGACCGGACTGTAAGGCTCTGTCGTGGCGTAACCATCGCGCTGCAGACGGGCCACCGTGCGATTCACGGTGACATGACTCACGGCGAAATATTCCGCAAGATCTTTGACCCGGCAGACCCCCTGCTCTTCGATGAATTCGGCAATGGCTTCGACATAGTCTTCCGCAATTTCCGTAGCATGATCCACACGCGTGCGCTCGTGCTGATTCTTGGGCGTCTGTTTTTTTGCCATCCTGGAGTGCCTTTGGTCTCATTAAAAATATGTGGGGCAATATCTTACCCTGATTTACGATCCTTTTACAGTCCAGACGGAATGAAATATCATGGCATGCGAATTAGTAAATGAGCGGAATGGCCCCAGCCACCGTTAAACGAAACCGGTTTTGGTCCACAAAAAACGGCGGCTGGCGCCGTGCCGCTCAGAAAGTGGTACTGACACAATCATTTTTTCACAAACAAAAAACCTCGGGCACTCTCCAATGTTGAGAGCACCCGAGGTTAATATAGATTAGCAACAAAACCGGCTTACGCTGACTTGAGTAAGCTGTCTTTCTTTGCAGAATGAATCGTCCCGTCTGTTAAGCTCAGGGTTCGTTTCGCACATTTGGCGGCTGAGAGATCGTGTGTCACCATCACGATCGTGCGGCCTTCTGCGTTGAACTGAGCCAGAAACCCCATGACCTGATCTTTCGTCGCCGGATCGAGATTGCCCGTAGGTTCATCGGCCAGAATCATCGCCGGATCATTGGCCAGCATGCGTGCCAGCGCGACGCGCTGCTGCTGACCGACACTCAATTCGGCCGGTTTGTGAAACATGCGATCCTGCAGACCGACTTTGTGCAGCAGTTCTTCTGCCCGTTGCTGCTGATGCTCAGAATTTTTCTTCGCCAGCAGCATCGGCACCTGCACATTTTCCATCGCCGTCAGATAAGGAATCAGATTGAATGTCTGAAACACAAAGCCGATCTGATTCTGCCGCAACGCCGCCCGTGATTCGATTGGCAAATCGTAGACTGATTCTCCATCGAGCAGAATACGCCCTTCTGACGGAGCCGACATCGCGCCCAGAATAGAGAGCAGCGTCGTTTTGCCACTGCCGCTGGGTCCGATGATGGCGACATAATCGCCACGCGGAATTTCCAGGTTTGTGGTATTCAGAGCGACCACTTCATCCTGCTTCTTGTTGCGATAAATTTTTCGAACAGATTCTAACTGTAACATCGA
>NZ_CALFPF010000729.1 GCF_937919775.1 uncultured Gimesia sp. | reverse complement strand
GGCAGGCCAGAATTCAACTACTTTCTGTTCTTTATTAATTAAAAAGGCGTGTTCATTTTCTGCTAATGCATTGTCTCTTTTTACACCAATTATCTTTATTAAATGAACCTTTCCCTCAAATGCCTGTCTCTATAAGGACTCCCTTTTTAAGAAAGTGGGGAGCCATAAGAAATTCGATCAAACTGCCGAATCAGGCTCTGGTTATCAATTTTCTCATCATGAAACGATTCAAGAACCACCTTCAACAATGCCGATAGACCACGTCATGAATCATCTATTCACAATCTGTTGTCAAACCTGTTGTCAAAGAACGGCTTTCGTTCTTTCGGGGAGGATTGTGTAAATCGAACTCAGGATTTAATCAAGTCCGGTACAATTCACTGCATCATCCGAAGGGTTGGAAGCCAAAGCTTTCAACCCTTTTTTATTTGCCTAACCACTAAAATAATGTCACAGGAATGAATGATGAGTCTGGAAGCATGGGTTACGTTGAGCATCGTGGGACTGTTATTTGCCGCCCTGGTCAGGAATCTGGCGCCCCCTGACCTGCTGTTTCTGGCAGCTTCGACAGTGCTGGCTATCATCGGAATTATCACCCCGGCCGAAGCATTCGCCGGTTTTTCCAATACGGGAATGTTGACGGTCGCGACATTATTTGTGGTTGTTGCGGGCCTGCGGGAAACCGGCGTACTGGATTTTATCGGGCATCACGTTCTGGGTCGTGCCAAAAGTGAACGTGGCGTGCTTGCGCGGCTGGCCGCCGTGGTACTGCCACTGTCTGCTTTTCTGAATAACACCCCGATCGTGGCAATGTTTGTCCCCGTCGTCATGGACTGGAGCCGACGCAATCAGGTCTCTCCTTCCAGACTGCTGATTCCGCTGTCCTACCTCGCCATCCTGGGGGGCACCTGTACTCTGATCGGGACTTCGACCAACCTCGTGATTAACGGGTTGATGATTGAGAATGGCCTGCCAGGCATGCACCTGTTCGAGATTGGCATGATCGGGCTGCCGTACGCCCTGATCGGTATCGCCTATCTGTTTCTGGGAGGACTGGTGCTGCTGCCCGAGCGCAAAGAGCTTCTGGAACAACTGCGCGAAAGCCGGCGAGAATATCTGGCGGAGATGCAGGTGCAGCCTGGTTGTCGTCTGATCGGTCAGACCATCGAACAGGGAGGGCTGCGTCAATTGCCGGGGCTGTTTCTGATTGAGATTGATCGCGACGGACAGATCCTGGCCCCCGTCGGTCCGGATGACGTCATCAAAACCAATGACAAGCTGGTCTTCACCGGCATTGTCAGCAGTATCATCGAGTTGGAAAAGATTCCCCGTCTCGTCCCGATTGCCGACCCCGACTACGAAGTTTCCCCCCGCAAACAACGCAAACGAAGGTTGTGCGAAGCCGTGATCTCCGAGAATTCCCCCCTGATCGGAAAGACCATCCGAGACGCCGACTTCCGCGCGACTTACGGCGCAGCAGTTGTCGCCGTCCATCGATCAGGGAAACGGGTTGAAAAGAAAATTGGCGACATCGCACTCCGCACCGGCGATACGCTGCTGTTACAAACCCAGACTCACTTTTTGCGCGCCTATCGACATGACCCTGCGTTTTATCTCGTGAGTGACGTCGATGACTGGCGGCCCATTCGTCTGGACCGGGCGTGGATTGCCATCCTGCTGTTTGTGTGCCTGATCGTATTGATGACGACAGGGCTCGTGCCGATCGTGCTGTCGGCGACGCTGACTGCCGTGTTGATGGTGGCGCTAGGATGTATCTCATCGGGGGATGCGCACCGCAGTGTCGAATGGCAGGTGTTGATCACGATTGCAGCAGCATTTGGTGTCGGCACTGCGCTGCAAAACTCTGGCGCGGCAACCGCGATTGCCACAACGCTGGTCGAATCCACGCGCGAATGGGGGCCGATTGCAGCGATCGCCGTGATCTATATACTGGGTTCGATCATGACGGAACTGATCACGAACAACGCAGCGGCGGTGCTGATGTTTCCGTTCTGTCTTGAAACAGCCCGGCTCTACGGCGTTAATCCGCGTCCGTTTCTGATTGCGTTGATTCTCTCCGCGTCCGCCAGTTTCATGACGCCCATCGGCTACCAGACCAACATGATGGTCTACGGCCCCGGCGGTTATCGGTTCAGCGACTTCCTGCGGATCGGCACGCCACTGAATCTGCTGCTCGGAATTGTCGCCGTCTGCCTGATCCCCTGCATCTGGTCATTTTGAAAAGGGAAGCATAGCAGTCTCTCTCTGAGCCGATATAATCAGAGAAAAAAGCTCACAGGACAGGTATAGTGTTCATCGTTGAATTGATCATGACGATACTCGGATTGACGCTGATAGGGGGATATCTATGCCTGCTGTTGAGGTGGGTCTATTGCTTGCGACGCGAATGGAGGAAGCGTTACTTCGCACAGGGAACGCGGAGGTTGCATCAGGGTAAATTCGAGGCTGCCATCGCAAAATTCACCAAAGCCATTCAAAAACAACCCGAAAACGTTGACGCCTATCTCGGTCGTTCGCATGCTTATATTCGTATGAATGAACTCGACAAGGCACTTGCAGACTGTGATACAGTGATCCGGTTGCAACCCACGAATCACTTTGCGTTCTTAAATCGGGGCGCCATTTATGGATTAAAAGAAGATTATCCCAGATCTCTGGCAGATACGACACAGTGTCTCGAATTACAGCCCGAATATCAGGATGCCCTCTTTAATCGTGCCTGCACTTTTTCCAGGTTGGGAAACACTGAGGAAGCCCTCGTCGATTTTTCCAAAGCCATTTTGCTTTCACCGTCAAAGATTGACAATTATATCGAACGCGGGAACCTTTTTTTCGATACACAACAGTATTCCAAAGCCATTGAAGATTTTACCCAGGCGATGAAACTCGGCGACTCGACTGCGGAACTCCTGACCTGTCGAGGGTATGCTTACCTGAAAATGGAACTGTTTGAAAAAGCAATCGCTGATTATGAACTCGCGATTGAGATTGATCCCCATGCGAGACCCGCTCTCAATAATCTGGCCTGGCTGCTGGCGACCTGTCCTGTTCCTGAGTATCGCGACGGCAACAGAGCGCTTGCTTTAGCGCTGCGCAACTGCGAACAAGTCGATGAGACAGAGTGGTCTGATTCAGGCGTTTTAGCCGCCGCTTATGCCGAAGTGGGACAATTCGATGATGCTGTCCGACTGATCAACGAAGCATTGATGAAAGCACCAGAACATGAAAACATCACTTGCGAAGCACAGTTGAAATGTTACGAGAATCTCCAGCCATACAGAGATTCCACTCTTAAATCTTCGTCCGATGAACAATAAAGTAAAAACGGAATACCTCTCATTCCCTTCTGCGATTCAGTGACTGGTTGCGGAATGTCGCTCGACATGTTATTAACCGGGTTAATCGTCGGAGACTTCGCTCAGAATATCACTTCCGAACCTCACCAGAAACAGCAGTAAAACTATCCAGCTAAATGTTCCAGGAAAACATTCTGGACCACGAAAGGAATCTCACGCGTCATGAGCGCCTCGACCTTCTCCCCCGGCCCTACACCAGACACCGTGCAATCTGCCGATGGCACGATTCACTCTGTTCCTGCGGGCTGGGCTCTGCTACCTCCCGGCGATGCCGGTTTGACGCGGCGGGTGAAAGCGGCCGGTGAATTCTGGATCGTGCAGGAGAAAAAGGGCCGACGTACTTTTTCGAAAGGGGTCTGGGCACCATCGGAGACGATTACGCGTCTGCGTGAAGAACTGGACGCCGAGCGCTCGACGGACGCGTATGCGAAGAAACAAGCGGCAGCGGCACAGCGCCGGGAAAAAGTTCAGACGGAATACGTTGAGGATTTCCTGGGTTCTGTCCTCGCGTTTCTGGACTTTCATCCCGCACATGCAAAGCTGGCAGAAAAGATGGCCCAGGCGATCACCGCGCATGCGACGCCGGTGGGCAGTGGCACGGTGGCGCGGACCAAACGGATTCCCGTCGAACAACGGGCGGAAGCCGCTGTGATTGCCTGGATGCGGCATCAGACGACCGCCTATGATACGATGGTCATTCCCCGCGTCAAAGGCAAACGACGTGAAGTCAGGCGGATGCTGGCCCGGCATTCCAAGGAACTTTTGAGTCAATACCGTAGCAATACACGCGCGTCTGTAGAGTGTCCACTGCAGCGGGCTTTGACAGAAACAGCGACAGAAAGCATGAAGTGACTTCGGACGTCACATTTCGTTTTTATTGATGGACTGATCTGGCATTTGCTGAATGCATTATTAACCGAATGCACCCCAACAATCCTGACGAATGTTGGCAACGGTTCCCTTTTTATGTAAACTCTTCCGGGCAGTCTGGCTCAAACACCGGAACGCTGTCAAATTTGCCATGCAGAACACAAATTCGCACCACTCATTTTTTCACATTTGGCGACTTCTCCTACGGATCATAATCAATGATGAAATTGACTGCAGACGATGAGAAGCACTTCGTTCGTGATGCCAAAGGAATTTTCATTCCCAAAGTAGCAGTCAAACACAGAGATGAGGAATATTCAGAGTCAGGCTTCGATTCGCTACGTGAAATGCAGACACGGCATTTCTGGTATTGCGGCAGGCATCGTTTCCTCCTGTACGCGCTCAAACGGATGTTAGGTCGCCGCCGGCAAAGTTCAGACGATGCCTTATCGATGATTGACCTGGGCGGGGGATGTGGGGGCTGGATCAATTACTTAACCACCCATGCAAACAACACGAACTGGGAACTGGCTTTGGCAGATTCTTCAGTTTGTGCACTGGAGTATGCAGAAGATTTTACTGGCCCGTCGGTAAAGCGGTTTCAAGTCGACATGTTACAGCTTCCCTGGAAAGAGCGGTGGGACGTTGTATTTTTGCTCGATGTCCTGGAGCATATCCCAGACCACATTGCGGCCCTGAAGCAAGCTTACCAGATTTTGCGGCCCGGAGGACTTCTGTTTGTGACTACACCGGCTTTACAGTTTTTCTGGACCTATAATGACGATCTGGCACATCATGTGCGGCGCTACTCCCGAAACGACTTTGCTGCACTGGCCGATGCCACAGGATTTGAACTGTGTACCTCACGTTACTTCATGTTTCTGCTGAGCCCGCTCCTTTATCTGAGCCGATTAAAATCCCCTGACTTGAGGAACATGAATGCAGATGATATTCAGGCCTTACTCCATCAGACCCACCGGGTTCCCTCTTCCCCGGTCAACGCAGTTCTCAGGTCGGTATTCAACCTCGAAACACCAGCAGGATTCTGGATGCCGTTTCCCTGGAGCACTTCCATTCTTGGTGTCTTCCAAAAGAAAAATCAGGCAGTATGCCCTTGAGAGAATCCTCATTCCATAATCCAACTGAATCTAAATTGAAGCTGAGACAGAAGACGAATCAACATGAAAACAGGCCGTTATCGACATTACAAAGGCAAAGATTATCTCGTGATTGACGTCGCGCGTCATAGTGAAACCGAAGAAGAAATGGTCGTTTATCGACAGGATTACGGCGAACGGGGACTCTGGGTCCGACCGAAGGGGATGTTTCTGGAGACCGTCGTAATCGAGGGGCGCGAAGTAGCCCGCTTTCAATTCATCGGCCCTGAAGAGGAATAACCGCTCGTCGTTGCAGGGAACACGTTTACTCCCCGGTGGCCCAGATCCGAACGGCACCGTCATCTTCGATGTGAACGTGAATCACGTTCGGATGGCAACAAACCGGACAGTCTTCAATATACTCCTGCTCCATCCCCGCTGACAGATCGACGGGTACGACGATTTCTTCGCCACAGGACTCACAAAGATAATAGGCTTCTCCCTGCATTGTTTATGTTTCCCCTTCCTGCACGATGCTAAATTTCTTTGGCGTTTCCGTCATTTTTTCCCTGTCTGACCGGTTCTATTTTTTGACTTCTGTATTTTCTTTTGCAGGTGGGGAAGTTTCAGCGCCGGTTGTCGTGTTGTCTGGCGTTGTTGTTTTGACATAAATTGCTCCCTGGCCTTCAGCCCTCATTATATCAAATTCTTTTCGCTGCCGGTACAATAATCATTCTGAAGATCATAAAAGCCACCGTTAAAAAATAAAAACACGATTCACAGCGATGATGCCGAGACAGTAATCATGATCCTGCGGGTAATGCAAATATTCATTCCAGAAACCAATCAAGAGAAGCTGGACGAACTGCTGGAAGGGTGTGAGATTCTGGGACGCTGGCGGGATACGGACTCGGACCAGCTTGTGCTGCATCTGCTGGTCCCCGCTGAGGAAACCGAGCCGATCATGGATCGGTTTGAGCAACACTACGCCGATACCAAAAGCTTCCATGTGATTCTGTTTCCCGTCGAAGCCGTTCTGCCTCGCATCAACCCTGAAAAATTAGAAGAGGAAAAGGAACAGGAAACTCAGGACGAGACGGAGGAAGAGCCGAATGGAAAACAACGAATCAGCCGCGAGGAACTCTATTCCCAGGCCAATGAAGGGCTGGAGGTCTCGCGTGTTTTCGTCGGGATGTCAATTCTCTCGGCGATCGTCGCTGCGGTGGGCCTGATGCGAGACGATGTGGCGGTCATTATTGGCGCGATGGTCATTGCCCCACTCCTGGGTCCGAACGTCGCCATGTCACTCGCGACCACTTTAGGCGACTTCGAACTGCTGCGTCGCGCGTTTCTGACCAATATTGCCGGCACGTTTGCGGCGTTTGCGTTAGCCGTCGTTGCCGGGCTGGTGTTCGTAGTGGACCCGGAGCTCCCCTCGATTGCGTCCCGGACAGAAGTCAATCCGGGAGACATCCTGCTGGCTCTGGCGGCAGGTTGCGCAGGGACGCTGGCGTTCACTCAGGGGCTTCCCGGCGCCGTCATCGGCGTGATGGTGGCCGTTGCACTCGTACCGCCGCTGGTCGTAAGTGGCATGCTGCTCGGGGACGGTAACTTTGTTTTATCTGGTGGCGCGATGTTACTCACCATTGCCAACGTCATCTGCATTAACCTGGCCGGCGTTGCCACATTTCTGGTGCAGGGCGTGCGTCCGCGAAGCTGGTGGGAAGCCGAGCGGGCCAAAAAGGCGACGTGGCGGGCCATCCTTGTCTGGGTTCTGCTGCTGGGGATATTAGCAGTAATCCTCTACCTGAATCAGTGAAAAGCGAATCAATAAGAACTCATAATGCCGTTCTTCTGTTTCTATCAAATTCCAGCCAAAGCCGTTAGAATAGAGCCGGAAAGCCGTTCTAGCAGGGTGTCCGGAAATGAAATCTAGCGGTATCGCCATTAAGCCCGGAAA
>NZ_CALFPF010000728.1 GCF_937919775.1 uncultured Gimesia sp. | reverse complement strand
CAAAAATTTCTCACAATACAAGATGTCAGAGGGGTGAATCTGCCTGCTCTTGTTGTGAGGTTTTCTGCCAGCAGGCAGAGACGCCGTTTCAATGTATCAAACAGTCACTGTGAGGCAAATTGTGCCCGCCATATCGGAACAGGATGGGGAATCGCTTGGCCTGGAGTCCCGGCAACTGCCAAGGCACATTGCCATCATTATGGACGGCAATGGTCGCTGGGCATCGCGACGCGGGTTTCCCCGTATCGAAGGACATCGTCAGGGGGTCAACAGTGTACGGACGATTGTCGAAGAAGCCACACGACTGGGCATCGAACAACTGACCCTCTATTGTCTCAGCAGCGAAAACTGGAAACGGCCCGCGCTGGAACTGAATCTGCTGATGCAACTTCTGAAAAAGTTTGTGATCGGCGAGCGGGAAGAGATCATGCGGCAGAATATCCGGTTCACGACGATCGGCCGTCGTAGCGATCTGCCGAAAGATGTGCTCGTGGAAGTCGACAAGACCATTCGCGAGAGCCAGGAAAATACGGGCATGCAACTTTGTCTGGCATTGAATTATGGCAGCCGCTCTGAAATTGTGGACGCCGTCAAATCAATTGTCGAGGAAGTCGAACAGGGAAATCTCAAACGGGAAGAGATCAACGAAGAAGTCATTTCAGCGCATCTTTATACCGCGGGCATGCCGGATCCCGATCTGGTGATCCGCACCGCCGGCGAAATGCGGGTCAGCAATTTTCTGTTATGGCAGATCAGCTATGCCGAGCTGTGGGTCACCGAGACCTATTGGCCGGACTTCTCTGTTTCTGATTTCTGGCAGGCGCTGCGCGACTTTGCCGCCCGCGACCGCCGTTTCGGCGGTTTGAAAGGATAACGCAGCATGCTGGGCTGGCGGTTACTTGTGTCTGCAATCCTGATTCCGCTCTTGTTCGGTCTGTTTTATCTGGATCAACGTGCGGGAGTCGGCGCGCCGTATCTGTTGGCGCTGTGTTGTCTCCTGGTTTTGCGGGGGAGCTGGGAACTGACGCATCTGCTCACGGTTCGCAATCTGACTCCCGGTTTTCCGCTGGTCTGTCTGCTGTCGCTTTTCATTTGCATTGCTGCCTGGATTCCCTTTCTGATTCCCTCCCTGCAGGACGGACAGACAAATCCACAGACGCTTTCATTAGCGCTGATGGCGGTGGCTTATGCGGTTTCGATTCTGTTGATCTTTCTGAAAGCGGCGATCCGTTTTCAGGAGTCGGGCCAGAGTATGGAAACCATCGGTGCGGAAATCCTCTCGGTCTCCTATCTCGGATTCCTGCTGGCGATGCTGGCAGAACTGCGCTGGGTGGCAGGCCCCGAGACCGGTTATCTGGCTCTCGGGTCGCTGATCATCAGTGCGAAAATGGGCGACATCGGCGGCTACACCTTTGGCCGGTTATGGGGCAAGGCAAAACTGGTACCGCGACTCAGTCCGGGCAAAACCTGGGTCGGCGGTTACGGTGCGATTTTTGGTGCCGCGCTGGGAAGTTTCCTCTGGTTTCATTTCACACCTTCGCTGTTTCACGCGGAGTGGACTGCAGCCCCCTGGTACTGGTCGATCCTGTTCGGGGCGCTCATTGGCGTGGTTGGGCTGGTGGGCGATTTGTGTGAATCGTTGATCAAACGGGACGTGGGGAAAAAAGACTCGGCCGAATTATTGCCCGGTTTTGGAGGCCTGCTCGATCTTTTGGACAGTCCGCTTTACGCCGGTCCGGGCGCATTTCTGCTCTGGAAACTGTTGCCGCTGGTCACAGTCGCCAATTGAAGCGGCCCGTGATCGGACCGCAGGTTACACCAGCGAAGAGTCGGCAGGCAATCCGAGAGTCTCGGTAAGTAAGCGTCGACGAGTCCTGCTTTCGCGAGTTCGGAAAGCGTCTTGTTTTCGGGAAGGTCAACCGACTTCAACAGGATCAGTTCCTCGGCAGGCCAGGTGAGAGCAACCCAGGCGGCGATCGAATCGCTGGTCACATCCCACGAAGTCGGCAGGTCTGCGAATTGCGGGGACGAGGTCTCTTGCAAATAGGTGAAACAACAGAGAATGGGAATACGCTGCTTTTTCCAGGCGGCGGCTGCTTCTGTCTGAGATGTCACGATGCACGAATCGGGCAGTAAGTGACAGAGCAGTTGCTCGTTCAGCATCATCGCCTGAATGGCGAGCCAGTGCGCGGCTGTTGCTCCCAGTTGATGTGTTTGATCCCAGTCGCGAACCAGGTTTGCTGCAGCGCCGCCTCCACAGACGATGAGAGGTTGCCTGTTTTCCAGACCGTCCCGCAGCCGCGCAAGCCGCGCTGCCAGATCCGGTAAGTCAAACAGGCTGCCTCCGATTTTGATGACCGCTGTTTTCATAAAATCAAAAACCGATCATGGTGCCGATGTGGAAAGCGTCTCGATTCCGTCAGCGTTAGTCGATGATTTTGGAAATCTGATATTCGACAAGGCCGCAGGCGCCCGCTGCTTTCAATTTGGGGACGATGGAACGGACAATCGTTTCTTCCATGATCGTACTGATGGCGACCCAGTCGGGATCGGACAGTGAAGAAACGGTGGGTTTCTGCAGCGCGGGCAGCAGATTGAGTACGTTTTCGAGGTCGGATCGTTCCACGTTCATCATCAGACAGACTTTGCCTTCCGCCGCGAGACAGGATTCGAGCATCATGGCGATGTTTTCGAGCTTCTGGCGCTTCCACGGATCGGCAAATGCTTTTTTGTTGGCGATGAATCGGGTGGTACTCTGCATCAGCTCTTCCACGATTCGCAGATTGTTGGCACGCAGAGACGATCCGGTTTCGGTGACTTCGACAATCGCATCCGCCAGCTTGGGCGGTTTGACTTCGGTGGCTCCCCAGGAGAACTCGACGTTCGCTTTCACGCCGTGTTTTTCCAGATAACGCTCGGTCATGCCGACCACTTCGGTGGCAATGCGTTTACCTTCCAGGTCTTTGACACTTTTGATCGGAGAATCTTCGGGCACACATAAAACCCAGCGGACCGGACGGCGGCTGACCTTTGAGAAGAGCAGTTCACAAACCTCATGCACGTCGGCGTTCGTTTCCAGAATCCAGTCTTGTCCGGTAATTCCGGCGTCCAGAATGCCTTGATCGACATAACGGGCCATTTCCTGAGCGCGAATCAGTAGACATTCGATTTCATCGTCGTCGATCGTGGGATAATACGAGCGGGATGAAAATTTGATGACGTAACCGGCGCGTTTGAATAATTCCGCCGTCGATTCCTGTAAGCTTCCCGCGGGAATACCGAGTTTTAAGACCTTATCAGACATGGCTCTTGATTTTCTGAATTCGTTGGTTGAATGCGTAATGTGTGTGATATTAACGGTTTATATTTAATGCCCCAGCCTGGTATCGGAAACAACCGGGGGCCGAATCGTGTGTGACTGTGAAGGGTCTCTTCCCTGCAAAAATCCCGTGCGCGTACTCTAACAGCTAAAAAACCGTAGTTCCAGTAGCCCGGAAGAAGAATGTTCCCAGAAATTCCCAATCTGTGGACTTCCATCAAAGGCGGAGTTTCTCTAGGATCGTGCAGATACTCACTCAGAATAAACGATTCCGGGTGATTTTTCACTGCAGGGGTCTGAATATAGAAATTGTTTCCACAGATATTTTTTAACGAGTAAGGAGAAAGTCCTCGATGGCCGAGCAAAAAGCCACCAACGTCACATGGCACGAACACCGTGTTTCCAAAGCAGAACGCTGCAAACAAAACGGACACAAAGGTGCCGTACTTTGGTTCACCGGATTAAGTGGATCCGGCAAAAGTACCATTGCGAATACCGTCGATCACAAGCTGTTCGAAATGGGCAAGCACACTTTCGTTCTCGATGGCGATAACATCCGGATGGGGCTCAACAAAAACCTGGGCTTCTCTCCCGAAGATCGTACCGAAAACATCCGCCGCATCGGTGAAGTTTCCAAATTGTATACCGACGCCGGTATTCTGGTTATGACCGCTTTCATTTCCCCTTATCTCGAAGACCGTAATCAGGTTCGGGAAATCATGGGTGATGGCGAGTTCATTGAAGTTTTAGTGAAAGCCTCTCTGGAAACCTGCGAAGAACGCGATCCAAAAGGCCTTTACAAGAAAGCCCGCGCCGGCGAAATCAAAGGGTTCACCGGAATTGATGCTCCATATGAAGCGCCCGAAAATCCGGAACTGGTTCTGGACTCCGATTCCAAAGGCATCGATGAACTGGCTGACGAAGTCATCGCTTACCTCGAAGCGAACGGCTACCTTTCAGTCTAAGTCGACCGCGACAGCAGAAATGTTGTTGCAGCGAAAATTAAAAACCTCAGGCAGCGAAATGTTGTCTGAGGTTTTTTCGTATGCGTGTGCGATTTATTTTACTACCACGAAAAACACGAAAACTCACGAAACGTATCAGGTGTGGTAGCTTTCAATGCAAAGTGGGTTGACGAAGACCGTAGTAAACAAACCGTGGGAAATTGCTGAGCACTCATCAATTACCGCATTGGATTTTCTTTTTAATGCAGGTCATCAGGAACCTTTTTATATTGATTTGTTGAAAACATTATTTGCATATTGTATCTACAGTTGCAAAATGAAAGTCTATGTTTCGTAGTTTATGGACTTGGAGTCGTTTATGGCAAATCGCAGCCAAAAGAAAAAATTGGTAATTGTGCTCACTCTCTTTTGCTGTCTTATCTTCTCGCTCTATGCCTTGAAAATTACTGATTCGATGCTTGATTTTATGGTAGAAAATAAAACGAGTGAAGAGCACATGCGAAAGGTGGCTTGGTGGATATTAGCCTTTGCAGACGAAAATGGAAAGTTTC
>NZ_CALFPF010000727.1 GCF_937919775.1 uncultured Gimesia sp. | reverse complement strand
TTTTACCTTAATCGAATTATTAGTGGTGATCGCGATCATTGCCATCCTGATCGCTTTACTACTGCCTGCAGTGCAGCAGGCACGGGAAGCCGCCCGGCGCAGTACCTGCAAAAACAATCAGAAACAAATCGGGATCGCAATGCACAACTACCACGAGACGCACGGCATTTTTCCCCCCGGGGCAATCGCACCTGGTTGTAACTGTGATGCAATCACTGGAGGACAAATCCTGAACCATACGGCCTATCAGATGATATTGCCCTTCCTGGAGCAATCGGCCTTGTATAACAGTTACAATTTCAGTTTACCGAGTGGAAAATCAAAGTACACGGGGGGCGCTGGTTGTACTGGCGCAACACCAGCAACCGATCAGCTCTCCGTAGTCACTTCTCCAGTGGCCGTATTCCTTTGCCCTTCCGACCCCGGACCGAGAAAAGGTGACGAAGACTATGCGTTTTCACAAGGAAAAGGAGCACAGCGAACAAGTTACGGCCTGGTGTCCGACCGCAATGACCCCTCATGGACCAAAACATTGGCAAGTACCACTGAATCAACAAAAGGGATGTGGGGACCAAACGGAGCAGCCCGGATGAGAGACTTAATCGATGGGACCAGTAACGTCATGTGCATGATAGAAACACCGTTACGAAAGAAAAAATTTGAAGATTGGAATGGTCCCTACTGGAACGCTTATACCTACACATACTGGATGTATATCCCGGGGCGGGGGATCAATCGGATCTATGCGGATGCAGATTATCCTGGTGTCCATCGCAATGGAGCGGGAAGTGAGCACGAGGGGGGCGCTCATACCTTACTCGCAGATGGCTCTGTCCGTTTTCTGAGTGAGAATGTCGATCAATTCTCCGTGTTAAATGCCTTAACTTCGATGGGTGGCGGCGAAATCATCGGAGAGTTCTGATTCTTCGGCGTTCTCAATACCAACAACCCGGGGTGCCTCAATTTGAGCCCCCGGCGCTGTGGGGTTCGTGCCAGTGATGCGCGAACGATCAATACAACAGGATTAATTTAATTATCTCAAGAGGTGCGCTATGCTCAAGCTTTATTCACCACACACGCTGAAATGGGTCAGCCTGTTCGGTCTGTTTCTGGCAGGCTGTTCTTATCAGCCTGACGACATGCCGAAAATCGCACCGGTAACCGGTGTCGTGACCCTGGATGGTCAACCCTTGCCTGAAGCGGAAATTCTGTTCCAGCCAACATCGGGTCGCGCTTCCACCGGCATGACTGATGAAAACGGCGAATACACACTGCTGTTCAACAGGAATACCTACGGCGCCAAAGTCGACCATCACGATGTGAGCATCATTACTTACAAGCAGTTTGACGAGACGCTCAGCAAGCTGACGGCCACCGTGACGGAAGGGGATAACGTGATCAATCTGGAATTGAAGTCGAAACCGAAAACAAAATCCCAAACCAGATAGATACACTCCTCTACTCTATTTTCTTAATCAGCGCCTCGCAATCAGAAAGAGTATTATGTTCCGTTCCGCACATGATGTACGATCCTGTCTTGTTATTTTCGCGTTGATCACATTAGTCGCCTCGCCGACCTGGGGTAACGATCAAAAATCAGAGCCGACCAATGCCAGCGAAGCAGCCGCGAAAAAAGCGAAACAGGCAGCGGATCTGAATCAAAAATTTGCGGCCTGGAAAGCCACGCTTTCTCCCGAACAACAGGCCTGGGAAACGGTGCTGGAAGAAAACCTGGGCGGGTTTTATCTCCCCCATTACCAACGCGCCAAACTGGCAGGAACAATCACCGCCTGGGATTATGTCGTCGATGATCCGAAACTGCCGCGTGTGATCCTCATCGGCGATTCGGTTTCGCGGGGTTATACGCTGGCCACGCGAAACGCTTTAGCAGGCAAAGCGAACGTACACCGTGCTCCCGCCAATTGCGGACCGACTGCCACCGCGCTGAAGCAACTCGATGTCTGGCTGGGCAAAGGGGACTGGGATGTGATCCATTTTAATTTTGGCATTCATGACCGTCGCACCCCTGCTGCAGATTATGAATCGCGCCTGGAAACCATTGTGGAGCGACTGCAGAAAACGGGAGCCACGTTGATCTGGGCCAGCACCACCCCGGTTCCCGCCGACTGGAAAGAAGGCCCCAGTATAAAAACCGCGATCGAGCAAAGGAATGAAATCGCGGCGCGTGTGATGAAAAAACATGGTATCGCCATCGATGATCTATTCACGTTCATCACCCCACATCAGGCTGAGGCACAAAATCCCAAAGACGTACACTTCAACGAACCAGGTTATGAGCTGCTGGGATCACAAGTCGCAAAGAGTATTTCTGAAACTCTGAAAAAGAGTGATTCCAAATAAAACACGAATTACTCTAACCGCTGCAACGGACGTTCGTCGCGATTTGTAATCCCGGCAAACGTCCGTTTTTTGGAATCTCTGCGATTGAGATCTGGTATGACTGGAGAGACTTCCAGGCCTCATCGTGAAGCTATTTCGTTGCGACAGACAGTTGCATTGTCCCCACCTGCTACCGCATCGGTTCAATGAGTTTGGGGCGTCGTTCAGAAGTCCGCTTTTCCCGATTCGAGTCATTCAACCTGATTTTCTTTTTTCATAGCACCTTCCTCAATTTTCGCTTGACAATCCACCCCCTGTTAAACAAAATTCCAGTAACTCTAACGTTAATGGGCTAAACCGAAATAGATCAGTCTGACTCAGGCTGTTTGCATGATGAGATACATCATTCCAATTTCATGCTCTCTCCTTATCGCTGGATGCCAACCAGACGAGTCAACTTCGCGTACCGCTCTC
>NZ_CALFPF010000726.1 GCF_937919775.1 uncultured Gimesia sp. | reverse complement strand
TAACAGCCGATTAAAACGACAGCGAAGCCACCGATGATTATCGAATATGGTCTCACGCCGTGAAACCAGTGATCAGCGGGTATCCACCTTAGCGCCTTAACTGAAACCCATGACAATACAGCCACACCGGCCAGGAAATTCCAGCCAGGCAAAGGGGGAACTTTACTGTGCTCGTCGGCTGGGGCCGGTTTCTCAGGAACGAAGTCAGGAAATAACCCCATTTCGAATGCTTCGAATTTTCTACAGTCTTCATGAATGATTTCGGTACGCGGTTTGATATATCCCAGTTCTACATGTTCTTTGAGTTCGTGATAAGAATAGGGGCCCGCAAGCAGGCCCTGATCATCGAACCGCCATTCTGTAGCTTCCCTGTTTTCGGGGATGATATATTCAGTCATATGAATCTTTCTCATTTATTATCAGGTTGAAAAACGATGCTCCACAGCACTATTTGCACTGACTCCTCAAGACAAGGGGAGAAACCGCTCATTGCGTCGTAGCCAGAGAAGTGCGGTGACCATAAAAGCCGCTTCGCACAGCCCGACAATCCCTACGAAATAGTCGATCAATTCGACTGCCACAGTCTTTGAGGCTAAATTGCTTTGATCAGACATGGCCATGAGCACAATCAAGCAGAAAATCAACAGAAGCAGGACCGCCGTGGCAACTACGATACTAAGAATGATGATCGTGGGTCCGGAACGCCGCAAAGCCCGAAGACGCATCCCACCAATGAACAGTGAAACGGTCACAGCCAGTGAGGCAAGTATGCCAATAAGCATTGCTAACGCTTCCACACCCATCAGAGGAGCGTTTTCTGCCAAAACGGTGCCGCTGGTCATTTGCGAAACTGCATAGAAGAACCATAGCCAGGGTGAGATCAGAAGTGTGTAAATACAAATCCAGTTCGCCATTGGCGGCAATCTATCGTTGGTGAATAAAGGGTCGATTCGATAACATTCAACGGGAGGGGCTGGAGGAGATTCCAATCCAGAATTCTCAGTTCCAGATTCAAACTCATTCCAGTCAGACAGCGGCTTCCATGCCCGCTCCTCTGTTGAATAGGCATAGTCAGTCGAACTGACATGATTTGACTTCAAAGCGTCACAGACTTCCTGTTGGGACAGTGGGCCTTCAGCTTGAGCATTTTTCGCCAGCCACCAGAGACTCTGGGGACTTTCAATTGTTTTGTTACTTTCTTCATGCATGGAAAATACCGATCTTATTTAATTGGTTTGTGTTAAATCCTGTGCTCGTATTGGTCTGATGCAATGCGCCTTTTCGAATACGAGCACTGTTGTTTTACGATTTTTGTGATCACCGCGATCCATTCTCAGCTGAAACAATTAAAGGCTTTCACGACATCTGTCTGCCCGTTGCCTGACGATACGTGTCAACCAATTGGACTAAATTACAGCAATTAAATGATACTTATAGTCCGTGGTTATATCGTCGCTGTCAAGTGTTAAATACTTGCATGGCAAAACGAGCAGACATATTGGTGAGATTTGGTCAGCGGGTCCGCAAACTGCGCAAAGCGCAAGGTTACTCTCAGGAGAATTTTGCTTACACATGTGAGCTGGACCGGACCTACGTCGGCGGGATCGAACGGGGGGAACGGAATCTTTCCTTACGGAATATCGAGCGGATCGCCGATACCCTCGAAATCAGCCTGGCCGAACTGATGGAAGGTGTTTGAGGGAGCTTAAATCGTCGGATCAATAACCAGGACGACGCCCAGTCGGTCAGAGTTGTCAGACATCGACTGGTTGGCAGCTTCTGGGTTTTCAAACAAGCGGGGATTATTCACCGTTGTCGCCTCAGGGTTGCACACAGCATAGCGTAGTCGTGCTGACAGCAACTGTTGGCGCAGCCGCTGGATGTCTTTCTGTTCCCATGCTGGCTTTATCAGGAGGCTATCAGAATAGATCGCGAACATCTCTGAATCTTCGAGATCCATTTCTTCGTACCAGA
>NZ_CALFPF010000725.1 GCF_937919775.1 uncultured Gimesia sp. | reverse complement strand
TAGTTTGGTGTTTTCTTGATAAGGCTGTTGTGGATATGAGCGACCATGATGATCAAGTGATAATTCAGGAAGATGAAGAAGCACAACGGGATCTGGAGGCTCAGGCCATCCGCGGTCTCTCGAATGCTTACATTCTGATGCGTGATGAAATTGGCAAAGTGATCATTGGCCAGAACGAAGTGGTGGATGAAATTCTGATTTCATTATTCAGCCGCGGACATAGCCTGCTGGTGGGTGTGCCCGGTCTGGCCAAAACGCTGCTGGTCAGTACCATTGCGAAAATCCTGCATCTCTCATTCCGCAGAATTCAGTTTACTCCCGACCTGATGCCCTCGGATATTACGGGCACCGATGTTTTGCAGGATGACCCCGAAACGGGACATCGTTCGTTTCAGTTTATGCAGGGCCCGCTCTTCACGAATGTGTTGCTCGCAGACGAAATCAACCGGACACCGCCGAAAACCCAGGCCGCCTTGCTGGAAGCGATGCAGGAACGGCATGTGACCGTCGGTTCCAATACCTATCGTCTGCCGGAACCGTTTTTTGTGCTGGCAACGCAGAACCCGATTGAACAGGAAGGAACCTATCCGCTGCCCGAAGCGCAGCTGGACCGTTTCATGTTCAATGTGGTGGTCAATTATCCGTCCGCCGCGGAAGAGTTGATGATTCTCAAGCAGACGACCGGCAACCAGAAACCGCAGCTGGAAGCCGCGCTCACCGGCCGCCAGATTTTAGCATTGCAGGAAGTAGTCCGCAAAGTGCCGGTCGCCGAGCATGTGTTTGTATATGCCCGTGATCTGGTCCGCGCCACACGGCCCGTGGAAGCAACCGCGCCCAAGTTTATCAAAGAATATTTATCCTGGGGCGCAGGTCCGCGTGCCGGTCAGTTTTTAATTCTGGGAGCCAAAGCCAGAGCGATTCTGGAAGGACGCTTCCATGTTTCGACCGAGGATATCAAATCGGTCGCACACGCGGTTCTCCGACATCGAATTGTGACGACGTTTCAGGCAGACAGTAAAGGACTCAAGCCGGATGACATTATTGATATGCTGATTGAACATGTTCCCAACCAGCTTAAAGCTCAGGCGAAAGAAGCCGTCAAAGGGTAATTTGTGACAACCTTTCACTTCCACTGCCGACCATGAGATAATGACAAGTCATGTCGATTCCCGCTTCACAACGCATCTTTCTGGACAACAATTCCACAACACGACCTCTGGATGAAGTCGTGGATCTGGTGGCTGAAGAGTATCGGACGCATTACGCCAATCCGGGAAGTGCCCACGCCGAAGGGCGCCAGGCACGCCGGGTACTGGAAAATGCCCGTGAACTGATGGCGTCGCTGCTGGAAGCCAAGCCGCAGGAAGTGATTTTTACCAGTGGCGGAACGGAATCAATCAATCTTGCCATGCATGGATTCCTGACCGGAACACCGGGCGAGATTGCCTTGACCGAAGGCGAACATCCGGCGACCGTGAATACGATTCGCAGACTGGCACCGCAGGGCATCAGACAGTCGCTACTCAAAATTGGTGCGGACGGCAGAATTGATGTTGATCAACTGGCTCAACTGAACTGGGACCGGATTCAACTGGTCACGGTCATTCTGGCTCACAATGAAACGGGAGTGATTCAGGAGATTGCCCCGCTTGTTGCCCGCTGTGAAGAAAACAGGATTCCCCTGCATCTGGACTGTATTCAGGCTATTGGCAAAATCCCGTTTCAGTTTCATGATTCCGGTGCGACCGCCATCAGTCTGGCAGCTCATAAATTTCACGGCCCCCGCGGTGTGGGCGCGCTGCTGGTCAAAGAGGGCGCCCGCTTACTGCCTCAAATCGCCGGAGGCCACCAGGAACGAGGCCGGCGCGCAGGAACCGAACCCGTGGCACTGGCTGCCGGCATGGCGCGCGCGCTGGAGTGCGCAATTCGCGACAGGGAACAACGTGCGCAACAGGTCACCGCGCTGAGAGACCGCCTGCAACAGGGACTCAGCGAACACTGTCCGCCGGTCGTTGTAAACGGGTCTCAACAGCATCGGCTGCCTAATACGCTCAATATCTCATTTCCCGGCCTGGATGGGGAAGCGTTACTGATTTCCCTGGATCTGGTCGGAATTTCCTGTTCGCTGGGTAGTGCTTGCGCCAGCGGTTCGAGAGACCCGGCTCCCGTGCTGCTGGCAATGGGCTGCGAGGAAAGTGTCTACCGCTCTGCCGTCCGATTAAGCCTGTCGTTCCTCAATACGAGCGAGGAAATCGAAGCAGCCATTCACCGAATCAGCAGAGTTGTCAATCAACTGCGATCATAGATTCCCGCACCCGCCGAACGAGCTGCGCCGTCAATCTATTTGGCGGACATCAAATCATTCCAGCAGGCACTGAAACGGATCGAGTTGAATTACTCTCCCGGTGCGTCAAAAATAGCGAACTGCGGCAATGGAAGTTCCGGTTCGCCGAGTTCTTTCAGTTGATTTTCAATCATCTGGATACGGCTCGAGATCAACTCGCGGCGATGCATCCATTTCGTTTCCCAATTTCGGAACATGGTCTCAATATTTTCTGATTCTAATTTTGAGATATGGCGGGTCTTTTGAATTTTAACAAGCGATCTTCCTAATCTCGAGTGGGCTTCCTTAACCTGATGACTAGTGTGTTTGGGACACAAAGGCATGCGATGCTGCTCCCTAAGGCGTGCGATTCGTTAAAGTGGTCTTCTTAGGATGAATTCATCTTGAAAGAGAAAAGTGATTTGAGCAGGTGTAATATGAGTTTTTAAAAATATTCCATCAACCGATTCGACATCATTTGTCTTTTTATTCTATCACCTGCTGTCTTATATCCGCTTTTGGCAAGATGTGCAAAATAGATCGTCATTGCCGATCAGCGATCTTGAGAAATTAAGGGA
>NZ_CALFPF010000724.1 GCF_937919775.1 uncultured Gimesia sp. | reverse complement strand
CAACAAAAATACATTAGATATCTCTGAGCAAACCAACATGGATGACGTACGTCTCTCGGGCTACCCGCTTTCTTATCTGTCTCGCGATCTGACCTCGGGCCTGGTGGTGTTTCTCGTTGCATTACCGCTTTGTCTGGGGATTGCCCTGGCTTCCGGGGCGCCACTCTTCTCCGGTTTGCTGGCCGGCGTTATCGGCGGGCTCGTAGTCGGTTCCATCAGCGGTTCGAGCACCAGCGTGAGCGGGCCGGCCGCCGGGTTAACCGCGATTGTGCTCGCCCAGATTGCCGCCCTGGGCTCCTTTGAAGCGTTTCTGCTGGCCGTGCTGATTGGCGGTTTGCTTCAGATTGGGCTGGGTATCGTACGGGCCGGATCATTGTCGGCGTTTTTTCCTTCGAGTGTGATCAAAGGTCTGCTGGCTGCGATCGGCGTCATTCTGATTCTGAAACAGATACCGCACGTCTTAGGACATGACACGGACCCGGAAGGCGAAATGTCGTTCACTCAGCCGGACAAGCAGAACACGTTCTCGGAAATCCTGACCGTTTTCGAAGGCGATATTCATTTTGGCGCTGCGGTTGTGGGAATCTCTTCCATCGCATTGCTGCTGATCTGGGGGCGCATCAAACTGTTGAAAAACTCAGTCATCCCCGGTCAGCTGGTGGTGGTGTTGCTGGGAGTGGCCATGTACCTGCTCTTTCAGCGGCTCGGCGGTCCCTGGGCAATCGAACAGAGTCATCTGGTACAAATTCCAGTTGCGGAATCAGCCAAAGATCTGACGTCGTTCCTGAAATTTCCAGACTTTTCCCAGTGGGCGAATCCGGCGGTTTATCTGGCAGGTGCGACGATTGCCATTGTCGCTTCGCTGGAAACGCTGCTGAATCTGGAAGCCGTCGATAAAATTGATCCCGAGAATCGCAATTCCCCCGCCAGTCGCGAACTGGTGGCACAAGGGGTCGGAAATATGGTCGCCGGCCTGATTGGTGGCCTGCCTGTGACCTCGGTGATTGTGCGCGGCTCGGTCAACGTCAATGCGGGAGCCAAAACGAAAGTCTCCTGTATCTTCCACGGTGTTTTAATTTTAATCAGCGTGGTCTTTTTGCCAATCTACTTGAACATGATTCCGCTGGCAGCGCTCGCCGCGATTCTGCTGGTCACCGGATTCAAGCTTGCCAGCCCGACGCTGTTTCGTCAGATGTGGCAGGAAGGCCGCTATCAGTTTGCCCCTTTTCTGATCACACTGTTGTCCATCGTATTTACGGACCTGCTGACCGGGATCTTAATCGGGCTGGGCGTGAGCGTCCTGTTTATTCTCAACAGCAGCCTGCGCCAGCCGATTCGGCGGATTGTCGAAACGCATGTCGGCGGCGATATTTTACATATTGAACTGGCGAATCAGGTCAGCTTTTTGAATCGGGCGGCCCTCGATCAGCTCTTCAACAGCGCGGCGCGTGACACACATATGTTGATCGACGCCAGTGATACGGATTATATCGATCCCGACATTCTGAGCCTGATACAGGACTTCAGGAACAAAATTGGACCGGCGCGTGGTGTTACGGTCAGCCTGCGCGGCTTCCGCAAGAAATACCAACTGAACGACGAAATGCAGTTTGCCGACTATTCCACACGTGAATTGAAAGATCGTGCCACCGCGGAACAGGTGCTGGAAATTCTGCGTGAAGGGAACCACCGGTTTCAGACCGGCAACCGATTGTCGCGCGATCTGGGACGCCAGGTATTTGCAACCGCGGAAGAACAGAACCCCTTAGCGGTGGTGTTGAGTTGTATTGATTCCCGTGTGCCGGCAGAACTGGTGCTGGATCTGGGGATCGGCGATGTTTTGAGTGTCCGCGTTGCCGGGAATGTGATCGGAAATAAATCGCTGGGCAGCATTGAGTACGGGGTCATCGTAGCGGGAGTTAAACTGGTGCTGGTGCTGGGGCACACACGTTGTGGTGCCGTCACTTCTACCGTGCAGCTGATGTGCGATCATAACGATACCATGCAGGCCACCGGTTGTTCGCACCTCGATTCCATCGTGC
The DNA here is from genome assembly GCF_937919775.1 of uncultured Gimesia sp. Classification (GTDB taxonomy): domain Bacteria; phylum Planctomycetota; class Planctomycetia; order Planctomycetales; family Planctomycetaceae; genus Gimesia. The sequence continues at coordinate 6,128 of NZ_CALFPF010000724.1, read as the reverse complement.
ATGAGGTCGAATATTCTGTCGATACAGATGCGTGCCAGCTCTTTAGCCAGAGGCCTGCGGTTGAGCGGGAACGCTTCATCGATGAAGTGGCCCGACAAAATGTCCTGCGGAGTGTGCACGAGATCGTCGCACGCAGTGAAGCCATTCGGAAGCTGGTCGACGAAGGTAGTGTGATGGTGGTCGGCGCATTCTATGACGTCAAAACCGGCAAGATGGAATTTTTCACGGAACAGAAAGCTGAAGCATCACCGCAAGCTTGATTGAGTCTGTTGGGAAGAGGAAATGGGCGCGAACAGCCAGCCAGAGCTGGATTCAATGGCGAATCGAGATCGAAAATTGTCCAGCGGTGCTGACGGAGGTCCCGCGTTGAAATTGTACTTTGCCTTTGACAGGTGTGATAGACCAGTCCGGCTGTTGCTTGCGTTTGATCGTCAAGTAGGGAGCCGTACAGACGACTTTGCCGACCTTCATTTCGATTTCCGGTCCCGTCACGGTTTTGACCGCACGGAAGGTCATCATGTCCTGTTCAGGGTCGGCTGCCTGATTTGCTTTCGATGTTGAAAACGCAAAGATGCTGAAGACAGAAATCAGCAGACAGAGGATGGTTTGAGAACGTGGCATGATCAGACTCCTTTCGAGTTGAGGTTACTTTGTCAATTTATTACTGCTCTACCCATTGTCCCGTAATCAGTCGATATCGGCAATCCCCTTTATCGGGGGGCGCGTCTGTGGGATGCTGGTCTTGAGAATCTACCGTACGAATATTAACACATTGGATTTGGTTGTCTTCTGCGCGAATATAAAGTTGCCAGTTCACAGCCCCGAGTAAGAGTGGTGTCTCAAAGAGAGCCCCGTGCTCCCAGAAGTGAGCGGTGAGATGGCTTTGTGGCTAGTTACCCACGTTGGTTTTAAATTCATTAAACGAGCCTCCCACATCCGCTGCCTGATAGCCGCCGATAAGTTGTGCATTCGCCGCATTGGCTGTCAGGTATCCGTAAAACCAGGGAGAGGGAGTGATCAGAATCTGGATCAACCCCAAAATGTTTCCACGGTTTTTCCACTTGTCATTCCCTGCACCAGTTTGTGATTGATTCGTCTTGTTCCGTTGCTTATCGGCCATACAGACTCCGGTGCAGTCTTGCTTCAGTAATCGAATCAATCTGTTTGACAATATCGGGATCAAAGTTCTTTGAATTATAGCCAATTGATTCAAGGGATTCATGATCGTTCAGGATTTTCAATATTTCCGCGCCGGTTAATTTATTTCCGGTTACGTTTAATCTTTCCAGTTTGACCGGCCAGGATTTCACAGCGGCGAATGCTTTGTCTGTAATATCACAGCGTCGAATCGAAAGATCTTTCAATTCTGGGCAACCTTCGAGTAGTAGCTGAACTCCCTGATCGGTGATCAACGTGTCATCAAGAATCAGGGAATTTAATTTGGGAAGCGTTGCCAGTGCCTGGCAGACCTGATCTCCCACTTCAGTTTCGTTGAGATGCAGGGTGCCCAACGATTTCATCTGACGGAAATAAGGAGCGGCCTTCTCATCCAGGAAGGTACCATTCAATTCCAGCATATGTAATACTGGTAATTCAGTCAGGTATTGCAGGTCAGTGGATTTTACATCTGTGCCTTGCATATCGATGCGACTCAGCTTCCGGTGGTTGGCAATCTGCTGCAGGGTTCGGGTGCCTAGTCTGGCGTCAGTCAGAAAAAGTCTGTGCAACTGTGTGCAGCGATGAAGCCAGCTCAGTCCCTCTTCGGTAGCCTGCGGTGCATAGAGCTCAAGCCATTCGAGATCTTTCAGTTCGGAGAGGGCGGAGACTCCCTGATTGGTTAAGTCCGGTCCATAAATTTGTAAACGTCTCAATTGGTGCATTTTGCCGATGACGAGTGCATCACTGTCTCTAACTTTCGTCAATCCACAATTTAAACTTTCAATAAACGGTGACAGCGTATTTAGTTCCTCAACGCCTTTCAACGACTCTATAACGGTGTAATAATCTGTCCGCGTTACCCGGATTTCTTCCATATTGAAAAATCGTTTGACATCGTGTATCGAACGGTCGATTGAATTGGACCGGGGAGCCGGCTTGACGGAAAATCCTTTGGTTTTGAGCCGTTCTTTTGCGAGTGAAATCGGATCTTCTTTGAAGAAGAGCACAAACCCCGACCCACAGAGCAGGATTGCCAGCAACAGATACCATTTTTTGAAGCGTCGTTGTTTCAATTTTACGAGTGACTTTCGAAATTGATCGGTTCTGATCATTCTTCCGTGAAACGAACGACTTTCTCCTGGCCATTGAAGCAGATCATTCCTCTGGAATGATCGAGTATGATTTCCAGTTGGTAGTGTGGTGTGGCCCAGTTTTGTGTCAGATGATGTTCCGTTTTTCTCACCTTGAGCAGTCCGACGGCGAACTCATCTAAAATCAGTCGAAAGGCAAATAAATCTCTTTCATCGATCTCCTGCTCAATCCAAGGTGGAAGGTTTGCCAGTTCTCCCTATAATAATCCGGCTATTTTTGTCTCGGAATCGGTAAACTCATAGGAGCATTCATTATCAAAGTGGATCAGTTCAAAAGACCGCTATTCAATCTGCATGATGCACTGCAGGTCTGCGGACCTGCTTTAGTAAATTCGATGCGTTCAGTTCTTCGGGCGAAAGACAGTGGACATGTCCGTCGGCATATAAGGCATGGGCGCCGTATATGCCGAAGCTGTCTGTTTCGGTCAGCTTGAGCAATTCATCCAGTGTAATATCGCTGGGTTCATTCCATAAACCTTTGAAGCCAGGAATTTCTATCAGTAAAATCTGTGCTTTCAGATCATCACCTTTGGACAGCAAGCGGCATTCCTGCGATTCGTTCCAGTAAGTGGAATCATCAATGATCGCGACCAGTCGTGAATTGCGTATTGTGTCGTCCTTGAGGTGCGTCTCAAGGCGAAACAGGTCCGGGTTCTGCTCAGCGAGCTGCTGGTTGTGTGGACTGTTCCAGGGTTCGTCAAATCGATAATCGAAATGACGGTCCTTGAAAAGAGACTGCTGTTCTAATGATGGCAGCAGTAATGCCCGCCAGCTGTGAATGGGGTTGCCTTGCTCGTCAATCACCACCGCGGGAGGCAGACAGCCGCGGTCTTCCTGATATTGGTACAACGCCAGAGCAACAAATTTCAGTTGGTCTCGAAAGTGTTCTCTTCGACCGCTGTTGACCGCTTGTTGAACAGGTGGTAGCAGCAGCGCAGTCAGAATGGTGATGATCACCAGGATGGTCAGGATCTCAACAGTGCTGAGCGAAATTTTCTTCGTGATTTTCACGATACTGTCCCGGTATTGATTATTTCCAGGCTCGATCATAAATGAGTATGAGAATTCGAGAGACGTGTTTTCTTTCTATCCTAATGATAATTTCAAAGAAGGGGAAGAAAATAATCTGAATTCGAACAGGCAAGGGAATCAAAACAGGCCTCTTTCCTTAATTGAAAAGAGGCCTGCTGGTGCTTGTTTATGACACTTAATGAAAATTATCTGCGACCGCCGCGGCCTCCGCCACCGCCTGAGCGGCCTGATGAACCGCGGCTGCTGCCGGAAAATGAGGAGCCGCCTCTCGAAGAAGAGGGAGCGCCGTTCGAGTAAGACGAGCGGTTTTGCGAATCACGTGAGTATCCGGATGAGGATCTCTGTTGTGGGCTCGATGGTCCTCCGCGTTGTGCTGCAGCCGCTTGTGAGGAACGACTCATCTGCTGGTTTAACTGTCCCCAGTTTTTCTGCATACTCTGCAGGCCGGAAGAAATCTGCTGGCTTGAGGACTGGCTGTAACGTGAGTTGGAAGCAGACGATTGACGGCTGGAACGCGATGCAGCGCTCTGGCTGTTCCGGCTGCTGGAACTGGCGGCCTCCCGGCTGCCCGTCGATTGTCGACTGCTGGCTGATGAACTGCCTTGACCAACCTGTCCATCGCCCAGCGTTCCGGTGGCGGAACCGTTTTGTGTGGTCACAGTGGAACTGGCCTGTCCGTTCCCTGCGGTTGTGTTGACCGAAGCAGAACCCTTACTGGAATCGACTGTGGTTGACCCGTTGTACGTGCTGTTTCCGTTGCCGGTCGCGGTGCCGGAACTGTTATGTTCCACATCGGCATAACCTTTGGTGCCTTGCACGGAAGTGGAGGACGAACGGACGCCGCTCACTGATCCGTCGGCGTTCTGGTTCACACTGCCATTTGTGTTTCTGGATCCATAGGCGTTGACGCCGGTGTTGGTGGCGACGGAGCCGCTGGCCTGCGTGTTGTAGTTGGCTCCCGTTTGAGTCTGTGTGACTGAACCGGTGGCCTGACCGGCTCCGGCGGCAGAGAGTCCGTTGGACGTATTCACGGTTCCCCCGCCGGCGGCACCGAAATAGGTGGTGTCACCCACGGTGGTTTTGCCTGCGACTCCTGCCCCGGTGGCTGTCGCGGAATTTCCCTGAGGACCAGTGACTGTTGTGGTAGCCGCGCCGGCTCCGACAGTCGTTGGACCGTTCTGGTAAACGACGCTCCCCCCTTGCGTGGCTCCGGTCACGGTGTTGCCGTTTGGTCCGACATAAGTGGTGGCGCTGCTGCCTGTGGAAGCGGTCGCGTGGCCGTACGGTCCTGTGGCTGTCGTTTGAGTGGCGGAACCGTTGAAGTTTTCGCCCTGGTAGTTGGTGACGGTTGTGGTCTGATTCGGATGTGCATAAGCCACATAAAGTTCAGAAACGTTTGCCGGTCCGAAATAACGACCGGCGACATAACCGGCGGCTGCGACATATGCGGCCTGACCCGTTAAAGGAGCGCCGCCCGCATCGACGAATTGATCCGGTTGCTGTTCCAGAGCGGCGTCGACTTCTGCTCGCAGTTTGTCGATGGCTGACCAGACATCGTCCGGCTGTGATTCATAAGCACGTCCCAGCAGTGTCGTGGTGGCGATGTGGTCACCCAGTTGCGCCAGGATTTCAGGATACTGTTTCAGCTTTTCTACATTGGGATCGGTGACCTGACTGAATTGCTGCACGCGTTGTGCGAATCGACCGCCGCCGATTTGCACTCCGGCCGGTTTCGTTGCCTGTCGAATGGCCAGCGGATGCTGTGAGGCCTGCAGAATGGTTTCGACCAGATCATCAGGATAGAAGGCGATGCCCGTGACCAGGCTTTCAATCGCGCGTGGTGATAACGTTTTCTGTTGCAGGATGCCGCCGGGCTGTTGTGCACTGGCGATACCGGGTTGAAGCATTAAACAGACTCCCGCTGTGATGGCAATCATTCCTTTGAAGTAATTGTGTGAAGTGGATGTCATCGGTTTCCCCATCTTTTTCTGAATGTTGTGAATTGTTTCTTTTTGATTCACATCTTGCCTTCTCTGATGTTTTACGACCTGATGCTGCGCCTGGTCAGTATTGATATAGCTTAGTTTTTTCGAGCAGTCGGAAACCGATTTTAGAAAAATGCAGATTTCCATGAACTACCTCACTGTCCGCTTTCAAATACCTGTAAAACGTTGATCAAAGACAACATGTTTCCCAAAAGAAACATCACATGGTTCTTCAAAAACCATGTTGTTTTCCCCGCGTCTTGAATACTCAAGGGGGTGGAAGACGGTTTCAGAAACGCGAGAAAAATTCTGAGATTTGATGATTCACTCCGAAATTAAATCAAAAAAATATCGAAACAAAACCGGGTCTTGCGTGTTTGGTTAGTATCATCACAGCGTGCGAAATTCAAACACGCTTTCAGCGGCCAAAATCATCAATTCAACTGTTTGAACAACGCCTGCCTCGCTGATCAGCAGACACAAAAATCGCTTTTCAAATCAAACACGCGATTGATTCCGGTCTGACTCTTTGCAAAATTTCAACTTCATGGCAAAGATTCTTTGTGATCCTGCTGCTTCTCTGTGGCCGCGGTTTCTTTTCACGCATTTTTTTTTTTCACTGCCCGGCTGCTTTTTGGTAATTCTGAAAATTATCGACAAACCAAAAAACGTGGATGAATTTGGTCGAGATATCACAAATTCCCTGATATAGTAGGCACAGTCATTTCATCGACCTTCAGAGGAGCGCCTGGTATGAAGTCGAACCAATCTCACGTGGAGGGATTTGCCCAGCGCAGTCCGT
>NZ_CALFPF010000723.1 GCF_937919775.1 uncultured Gimesia sp. | reverse complement strand
ACATCCGGAGAGAATCATGAAAATCAAGCGCGGATTTACACTGATTGAATTGCTGGTCGTGATTGCGATCATCGCGATCCTGATTGCCATACTGCTGCCCGCCGTCCAGCAGGCCCGTGAAGCAGCACGCCGCTCCAGTTGTAAAAACAACTTCAAGCAGGTGGGGCTGGCTCTGCATAATTACCATCAGACTCACCGCGTTTTTCCCCTGTCCGATCACCGGGACTCAGGTCGAGGCTGTTCAGGCAACGTCTGGTCTCAAAATGCGGTCTATCGCTACAGTTGGGGGGCGATGATTCTGCCCTTCCTGGAAGCAAGTGCCATTTATAAAAAAATCGATTTCAGCACAAACTATAATGTTGCCCCTTCCAACAACATCCAGGCGGTGGGCGCCACCATTGTTGTCTACATCTGCCCCTCTGATCCTCAAGGGGAAGATCGTTGTAATCGTACGGGCGGCATTAATAACGGTGGCCCCGGCAACAAAGACGACCTGGGACGTTCCAACATGGCCGGCATCGCCGATTCGCGCGACTGGGAATGCGCCGCGAACTGGGGGCGTTCAGACGGCGACGGCATACTCTATAACAACTCCAAAACAAGGATCAGAGACGTCATCGATGGCACGAGTAATACATTGCTCGTCGGCGAAGTGACGGGCGGCAAACCCGGGTCCTTCGACTGTAATTACTGGAGTGTCGTCAACCACATTGACACCGCGGGTGGCATCAACGGGCCTAACACGACTCCGGGACAAGGAACCTGGAGTCTCCGCACACAGCAGGCTTCAAGCTGGCATACGGGCGGTTGTCATTTTCTACTGGCGGATGGCAGCGTGCATTTCCTCTCCGAAAACATCGATTCGGTCGTATTGAAAAGCCTGACAACCCGTGCCGGCGGTGAAGTCGTCTCTCCGTTCTGAAGCTGATCATTGGCGTAGTTTCGTTTTTCAGTAACGCAGTTCGTCTGAAGAGAGCGGAAAGGTTGACATCATGAAACATCGTTTGCTGACAATCACACTTGCGTTGGGGCTTTCTCTCGCGGGTTGCGGGGGTTCGGAATCAGGTCCGGACCGGTCCATTGTCACCGGCAAAGTCACCTTTGAAGGACAGCCGGTAGCGCAAGGTCAAATCTGGTTTCTCCCCGCGCAGGGCAGGGAAGCCCCGCAAGCCGGTGCCGCCATCATCGACGGACAATATCGCGTCGAAAACAAAGGGGGCGTTCCCATTGGTGCCTGCCAGGTAAAAATCACGGCGGAACGTCCCGAGGCCAACGTCAAAATCGTCGCTGACGGAGGACCGGAGGAGATTCCGACCAGACAATATTTGCCCGCACGTTATAACGAGAACACCGAACTGACCGCGGAAATCGAAGCCGGTTCGTCTCCGATTGAGAAGAATTTTGACCTGACACCGTAACAGCCTGAAGTCAGCCTGTTCGTATTTTGAATCCCCACCCGATCATTATTTCCCTTTTGAAACGATAGAGGAAAACTCGCCCATGAAATCCCTGTGCTCGCTGCAGACGCTACTGCTGATCCTGTTCACAATCGGCGTCCCCATCAACTTACACGCCACTGATTCACTGCCGCTGGTGGATGTTTCAAAACAGACAGACCATCAGACGGTCATCGCCGCCGGAACCCCAAAAGTCTATCAGGGACATCCAACCACACTTCTCATGCCCGATCAGAAAACCATCTTCTGCGTCTGGTGCGTCAATCATGGCGGCTCGGCCGGACCGATGGCACGTAGCGAAGATGGCGGGAAAACCTGGCAGCGAATCGATCAGAAACTACCCGCCGGTTACGCCACCCATCAGAATTGCCCCAGCATCTATCGCATGGTCGATCTCGCTGGCAAAGCGCGGCTCTGGGTTTTCTCTGCGGCTCAGGGAAAACGAGGCGGCCCCGGCATGCCCAGCATCATGAGTGAAGACGCAGGAGAAACCTGGAAAGAAATGCCCCCGCTGGGTTTTCCCTGCGTGATGACCTTCAGCAGCATGGTGCAGTTGAAAGACGGCCGCTACCTGGGTCTGTACCATCGCGGGCCGGACGGCAAAGATCGCGCCCCGCTGGTGGTCCTGCAGACCATCTCCGATGACGGCGGCTTCAACTGGTCGAAACCGCGCGTCGTGGCGGAAGTCGAAGGAAAAAATCCGTGCGAACCGTGTGTCTTCCGCAGTCCGGATGGCAAACAGCTTTGCTGCCTGATGCGGGAAAATACGCACAAAGGCCGCAGTCTGATGATGTTCAGCAACGATGAAGGGGCCACCTGGTCGACTCCCGTGGATACCCCCTGGGGATTAACCGGCGACCGTCACAAGGAAGTCTTCACCAAAGACGGTCAGCTGGTCGTCTGCTTCCGCGATCAGGCACTCGGCAGTTCCACCCGCGGCCATTTTGTCGCCTGGGTCGGCACCTATGACGACATCGTCAACGGCCGCGACGGTAAATATCGCATCAAGCTGTTGCATCATTACGGACGCACTGGCGATTGCGGATACCCGGGCGTGGAACTCCTGCCGGACGGAACGATCGTCGCGACCACGTATGTCAAATACCGCGATGATGATGCCAAAAATTCGGTGGTCTCAGTCCGTTTCAAATTAGACGATTTACCACCCCAAACCGACAATTAATCGTCGTCCCAGGCCTACCAGTATTGAGTAGCGCGTGCCACTGTCGGCTGGCCCGACAGTGCGCGTGCGAACCGTCTTAACTCCATTTCCACGTTCCCTCTTTCGGTAATCAGCCGTCTTCAATCCGCACCGCGACACCGCTCTGCCAGTCGATTGATGGCCGCCACTGCGGCGGTCATGCGATTGCGGGCAGGGGGATTGGCCGTGTGCACCTGGATCACGGGGGGCTCGAAATCGCTGGTAGCGACGGTCTCTTCGATCCAGAGCAGCACATCGTAACCCGTGCCCCGCGCGTCATCACCCAGATCGTGGTCGAGACTGAGTTCCCGCACGTTTTCTGTTTTCAGTAACGTAATCACTTCTTCCGGCCAGCGTACCTGCCGCCAGCCCGGCGGCGCCTGTCGTTCATCGTCCAGATAAACTCGCATGTGTCTGCTCTTTCAATCTTGAACAGGAGAATAGATTGGTGATAGCTCTCATATTCAGATTAGACACCGTAGCCCCGAAAAAGTTCGGCAAGCCCCTTTAACCAACTCACGGTGTGGCACAGTCGGCTGGCCCGACAGTGAGAAAACGCTACAAAACAAGCCCGAAACGCTCATTCAGACTCAGGCAGGGCACAACGAATCTCAAATGGTTCCTGATCAAAGCAGGTCATCGCTCACTCGCTTCATTGCCAGACAACTCATTCAGGTAACTCCGCAATCTGATGGAAAGATCAAGATACTTTCTCGCTTGCTCCTCGGAGAACGTATAGCCTTCGGCATGTACAATCTTGTTTCTCAACAGACGCAGGTCACTAAAGATTTTGCAATGCCGCCTGTCCAGAAGATTCTCGTTTTCTAAAGTATCCTGGATAAGTTTGTACGGGGTATCGACGTCGTAATTTAATTTGTGTCCTTTCGACTGAATTAATAACCTGGCCGCGGTTTCAACTGATCTCCAAGCCTCAATCACAGCGACCGTAGGCGAAATACTGGCAAGCTCATACAGGTCAATCTCAACACTTTCCAGCCTCCCTTCCCGTGGGGGTTCATTCAGAGAGACCTCTTGTGCTTCGGCTTCAATTTTTTCGATACTCTCGCGGAAACTGACCTCAAGGTCTTTATATTTGAGCTTCTTCGTCTTTAAGAGCAACCGGGCCAGCGATTCGCGCAGAATGACCACCACAATGATCACGGTCACCGGCCAAACCAGGATTTCCAGTATTTTATTCATGCTGAACCAATGCGTTTTTTTGTGCTCTCGAAAGATATTTTCTTGCTGATTCGACGCTCATCTCTTGAGCAGTATCAAATCTGCAATCGGGAAACACTCGGCTCATCGATATCTTCCAGATTTTCAAGAGCCGCCCGGATTCCCAGTTCGACCCCCACAGTTGAAGTCTCGGCCGACATACTGGGCGTCCCCAGATTTTGCTCCAGCGCTGCCACACTTGGCAGTTGCGGCAGATGAATCCAGCCTGCGCGAATCGGCAATTGCTCCTGTGCGATGTAATGCAGAATGCCGTACATCAGGTGATTGCATCCGAAAGTTCCCGCGGCATCGGAAATGTCCGCCGGAATGCCACCGGCCCGCATCGCTTTGACCATCGCCCGCAACGGCACCGTTGAATAATAGGCCACCGGTCCCTCCGGTGCCGTCATTTGTCCCTGAGGCGCCGCCCCCGCATTGTCGGCCAGCTGGTAGCGCGTGGCATCATTCAGATTCTGCGCCAGTCGTTCCACCGTGATCATCGAGCGGCCCCCGAATTCCCCCAGCATGAAAACCAGCGACGGTTCCAGTTCCCTGATCGCTGCACTCACAACATCGATGCATTCAAAGAACACGTTCGGCACAATCCGAGACACAATTTTTGCCTCGCCAATCATAGTTCCATCCAACGCCCGCGCCACCAACTCCGCCGGGTTCACAGGAGTGTTGGCATAGGGTCCGTAGCCTGTCAGTAACACGTTCGTCATCTGTAAGCCTTCCTCAGATCAAATTGAAATCGAGTCGGCACGTCAGAAACCAATGCCTTTCGTCTCAATAACACGATGCACTCAGTGTGTTATAACGAAAAACAGAGCAGGGAGTCTACCGGTTGATCAGGGAGTGACAGAATTTTCTTCGGTAGCCGATACCCCGGTGCGTTGCGCTGCGGCAGCGATATTTCGCAACATGCCGGAGAACACGAAATGATGTAGCGGGCAGACCGCATACCAGTACAGGCGTCCGAACAGACCAATCGGATCATAAATCGCCGTCTGTGTGATCGTAGACGATTTTTCATCCCCCGTCACTTCGAATTCCAGCCAGGCGCGGCCGGGCAGTTTCATCTCAGCGACCAGACGCAGACGATGATCGGGCTCATACGCTTCGACACGCCAGAAATCGACCGTATCGCCGACCCGCAGGTTCTCGGCATGCGCCCGTCCGCGACGCATGCCGACACCGCCGACCAGCAGATCCAGCGCACCGCGCAGATGCCACAACCAGTTGCAGGCATACCAGCCGGTGTCACCACCAATCCGCTGAATCGGCTGAAACGCAATCGCGGGCGGGCGGTCTATCTTCACAGTGCGCGAATCAACGAGCCGTGTTCCAAATCGAACTCCCGCTCTGTCCGGCAGTTCGCCCGAAGAGGAGAGGGCGTCCGACCAACGGGTTTCAGCGAATGCTTTGTCTTCATTGGCCAGCGCACGGCTGATGGCGGCTTCAATGCCCATCGGCTGAATATCGAATGCTTTGAGCGCACGCGCATCGCGGACGACCGTTGAATGCACGATGCTTTCAATCAGCTTGCGACCAATGCGGGCATACAGGGGAGTGATCAGTCCCAGCCAGAGACTTGACAGATAAGGCGTCAGCACAGGGACCGGAATCATACGAATCCGCAAACCACGACATCGCGCATAAACGCGCATGATCTCGGCGTACGAAACCTGATCCGCCCCACCGATTTCAAACACGCGACTTTCCAGCTGCACCAGATCCAGGGCCGCGATGAGATAACCAATCAGGTCTTCAATGGCAATCGGCTGCGCAGACCGCATGACCCATTTCGGCGTAATCATAATCGGCAGTCGTTCGACCAGCGAACGGATCATCTCAAACGACAGACTGCCGGAGCCGATCACAATCGACGCCCGAAATTCCAGCACAGGCACGCCCGTCGATCCTAATATCTGCCCGACTTCCTGCCGACTCTTCAGATGTGCCGACAGTTCTTCGTCTTCGTTTCCCAGACCGCCGAGATAAATAATACGCTCGACGCCCGCCTCCCGCGCCGCTTCGGCAAAATTGCGAGCGGCCAGACGATCATGTTCTTCAAACGAACCCTTCGCCCCCATCGAATGAATCAGATAGTAGGCGACCTTCACCCCCTCCACGACAGGCCCCAGACTCGCACGATCCAATACATCGCCGGAGACCACTTCCGTAGACGCTGCCACTTTCGGCCGCAGTATTTCCGGACGTCGCGCCAGACAACGCAGCTTCGCCCGGTGCTGCTCCAGCGCCAGCAATAACCGACCGCCGACGTATCCCGTCGCCCCGGTCAGCAGGATCAGCCCTGTATCAGTCACCTTCTCATCAGCAGTATGATTCTCCGGCACGTTTCACCTTTCAGTACAGTGGAAAAGTCTGGACAGGGAAGTGTTGACTCACTGCATCACTATAGTGTGCCGTTCGTCAATAATGAGTCGTGAATTCTGAATTTCAGCGAATTGCAGGGGAATCTGAAAGCAAAAAGGTGCCTACGCATGATCTGTCGAATGCGGATTGTAACAGCAGCCACTCGTCACACCTCAATCGGTCAGACGAACTGATTGCTCATATTTAACCGCGGCTAACGCCGTGCGGCTGATTTTGTTTACCGCAATTAGCCGAAGGGCGTTAGCCCCGGTTCCTACCCAGTCCGTTTTGACTGCACATTTTGATGTTTTACTGACACCTTTCAAGATCCTCAATCAACAATCAGAATCGACTCTGGCTTGTCCCAGTCATAATCTTTCCCGTCTATGATGAGTCGTGATTCCATCATGTCGATTTCATGCCCCTGCCACGCGATGGTCACGCGACCTGGCCGCAGTGTGATATCCTCAAACGTCATCCGGGCACCGGGCATTTCATTTGCTTCATCGGGCAGTTTGAAAGTACCCGGTTGGATCGCATCTGCTTCTACATTTTGAAAGACAATCACGCGGTGCCACGTTTGTGCCTCTCCCCCTGTCAGTCGTAGTGTTAGCGAAGCATGCGGACCTGCGTTTCCAATCTCCGCATCCCAATAACCCTGCGATGCATTATACGATTTCAGATACCAGCTTAGGATCAGCACACACACGATGACACTAGACAGACAAATCAGGATTATTCTGACAGTATGTTGTTTCATTTTAAATCAATCTTCAAGTACCGCGCAAGTAAGAATAAAAGCTGCGGCAATCAATAGACCGAGAAGACCAGTGGCCACTTTGACGAGCCAGTTCCAGCGACTGGTAAAATAAGTGTCAGTAAAAGCAGCACTGAAGACCGTCAGATAAGCGAAAGTCCAACCCAGTACAAAAACCCAATCGATATAATCAGCAGCCGGTCCTTCCCAGGAGATAACAGGTCGTCGATGAGACCGATCTGCACGGAGATGTGACACTGCGAAGAACAAGACTGCTACGGAAGTCAAACACACCAAAACCGTCAAAACAGCGGGCCAGGCACTTTCCTTTTTTTGCTCAAACTGAAACCCGACCGGTAATCTCCAGCAAAGATACTGCTTCAAGTGTTCTGGTAATACAGCACGCAGTCCGAACAATAAACCTGCGACAACACCGGTCGACGCGAGACAAAAAAAGATCAGGTTATACCCTAAACAGGTAAAAGCATCGCCAAACACCTGTAGAAATCCGAATACAGGAGGTAAATGATTTGTCAGATTAAAATCGTTGACCTTCAACCCATATAACGCAAAGAAAAATGCCCAGACTGCATAAAAACAGGCGATCTCATTAATCTCAAATACAAATCCTGTTTCGTTTAACTTAACGGAATCCGTCAGCTGCAAATTCAGATTCTCAGAGGTTTCTTCATTCTGATTCATCGTTCAACCATCCTCAAACTGCTGCAGGTGATGTTCGAGTTCATCCCACTCTTTGCTCACATGCTGATTGACTTCCGGATCGGAATAATAAGGATGTCCGCTGGCGACACAGGCGTCGATCGATTCTTTCACCTGTGCGATCAAGGGCAACACGCGCGGTGCCAACTGCAACAGCTCAGGCAGACTCTCCTCGGTAAACTGAAACTGGATTGCAGATCCCAGGCCTAACACCTGACACCACTCACTCCCATTCTCCTCGCTCCAGATCGGGGTCACCAGCAGATAACGTTCAAGCACCGGGAAATAATAGACAAACGCCTTATCCCCCATCCACATGAAATCTTCCGCGTACGCACTGGGATTCTCCAAAAATCTCTGGTACGCCTCTGTCAGAGTCAAGCCGCCAAAGTTTTTCCAGGCCACCTGCGCATCCAGATCCCCTTCATAAGGATCAAAATCCCGTTCGCCGGGCAGGGGACCGGATCGATCCTGATATTGATTTTGTGTCATATTTCTGCAAATTTCTCTTAAACTCAACTCACCCCAGCATCAACAGCGCCAGATAAGGCACCAGATTAAACACAATAAACAGCAGCTTGAAGGCACCGATAAAAGAGTAGATCACCACATCAAACGTCTCGCGCGACATTGGAAACCAGACACTCTGCACGCGATAAACCAGATTCGGCGCAAACAGGCAGAACAGGGTCCAGAAAATCAACAGCCCGCCATCAAATATCGTGCACCACATAAAAAATGAAGTGAGTGTCTGCAGATCCATGCCGTTTCTCTTTTCTTTGTTGTCGTTGTTGGTGAATTAAAAACCCACGCGTTCATTACCTGGCACTCACCTCACTTTAAGGCTTTTCAGGCGGAGGTTCAATCTCAGTTTCCGGTGTTTCTGTTGTGGCGTTTGTTTAAACGGCCGCTACGGACACAGCTACAGTTTCCTTGTCTGGCGCTGCTTGGGGTTCGATTATTATTTTCCCGATCAGCAGCTTTTCAGCAGTTTTCAACCAGGCGAGCAGGTGCAGAAACACCATCACCGTCCCGGCTATCAGGAACAGCATTAATGCCTGACTCTGCAGCCACGGACGAGGATCCTTGTTTGAAAACATATTCCACATCTGGTCCAGGTTCAAAAAATCCCAGAGAAGATACAGTCCCAGAAAAAATGCGGAAAGGACCATCGGAAAATCAGCCAGAGTCAACAAACCAAGTTTCTTATAGAGATCCCATTTTTTGTTGGCTGCTGCTTGATCTTCCCCTTTCACTTCCTGGATCTTTTGAAATGCCACCAGCCTGATGGCAGACAGATATGCAGACAACGCAATCGCGATCCCGAAAAGCGTCAGTAAATTGCCGAAGTCCGTGATCGATTCAGACGCGAAAACCATTATGAGACAACTCCTCTCGATGGCGGGCAGTCAAATGTGTCAGCATTGGATAGCAACACGATTTACTGACAGTCGGGTTTAATGAACGTCGCAATATTCCAGTTGAGAGTGCCTGCCTGAATTATTCTAACAAATGAAACGAAAGGAAATCATCCAAAATCGTTCGTTTGAGCAGCAAAACTGCAGCGCCAC
>NZ_CALFPF010000722.1 GCF_937919775.1 uncultured Gimesia sp. | reverse complement strand
GTGCGAGGCTCCACAGAATTCAATACTGTGCCACTAGACTACACAGACGTATAATATAGCACTCAGATAGGGAGTCAAACAATATTCGTCCTTTTTCATAAAATTGAGACTCCCCCCATTCCCGCTCACTCAGTTAGATAAACGTCGCGCGCAGATATATTCATGTTTCTGTTGAGAATGCTCAATTCAGCAGAAATTGTGAAATGGAGACGCTCCTCAATCTTAGCCCCTGAAAAGACAGGAACTCTGAGAACTATAGGGCCACCTATTTTGCCAAAGGGCGGCTGATCAGCATTTTCAGTTTGGACTTCGAGCCCACCAGTTTCTTTGCCAGGATATCTTCCTCCGTGAAACGTGCCAGCAGGATCTCGCCGTCGGTGGCCCGGTTGCGGTCGTAGGAAATATAGAGCGTACCGTCCGGTGCCTGAAATCCGTCGGGATAGGAAATTCCTTTCCGTTCATCGAGGATCAAGCCCCCCTTCCAGGTCTGGCCGTCATCTTCAGAAAGCCACGCGCTGAGCTGCACGCGTCCGTGATGCGCGTCGATCTGATCGCCGTGTTTGATCAGCAGCAGTCGGCCTGAAGCGAGACGCCGGATGTGAAACCGCGCGTTGGGCTGTTTGATGTTTTCTGGTGCAGTGGGAGTGGACCAGGTTCGTCCGCCATCCGTCGACGTGGTCTGCATAATGCCCTTTGCTGTGCGGGCCAGCATCCAGAGGGAGCCGTCTTTGCGTTCGACGATCATGTGCTCGTGCCAGTCGGGATTGGGAAATGTCGCGGCACCCCGGCGTTCCCAGTTCGCCCCCTGATCTTTCGACACGAACACATTCGCACCGCGGTAGGGATCGAGTTCTTTGAAGCAACCTTTGAACGGTCCGAAACCGGTGCGTTGATCTAGTGAAATCGGCAGCATCCATTCGCCGTTCGAGAGGACCGCCGGTTTATTCAATGTCACGCCGTGCCAGATCCGCCGCGGCTTCGACCAGACAGGAGTTTCCGCATCCGGGTTTTCACAAACAGTGGCCCAGACACCGGCACGCCCGTCGAACATATGCATCGATTGATCAAAGATCAACCACAGGCGGCCCGTCGGATCGGTCCAGAGATTGCCCACCAGAATACTGCGATCCACGGGATGCTCCGGCGAATGGGAATCGAGAACCAGCCGCGGATGCGACCAGTGTTCGCCGTCATCATCACTGGACGCCAACACAAAAAACGCCTTGGGGCTGTCGCCGCCGGCAACCCAACAGGCCCACAAACGCCCGCCCGGCGTTCGCTCGATGCCGATTGTCATGCCGTAATCGAGCCGATCATAATCGTACTCGGGAAGTGGCGAGGTATTCAGAGTCGGAGGAATCAGAGCCAGATCCGCGAACTGCTCCATGCGTTTGATTTCCGCCTGCTGCTCTGCGTCTGACTTCGGCGTTGCCGGCGTTGTCTCCACACGTGTCCCTTCCCCACTAACGAGCAGGACCAGTTTTTGGAATCGTAGATGTTCCCCTTTTTTCACCTGTTTTCGATAGGTCAACACGCGATTGATCTCGCCGGTGAACAGTGAAAATTCCGGGCTATCGACTTTTTCAAAGCCCTGGCGTAATAATTCGATTTCCTGATTCGCGGCACCCGGGCGACGTGTCGGCGTTAACGCGAACAGTTCCCCTGGGCTGGTACATACCGCTTCGTAGCCTTCAATGCTCGTGCGTAGAAATGCGTGCTCTTTCAGTAACTTCGGCGTTTCGGATAAACGGTAATCACGGTCGGTAAACAGTTTCACTCCCTGCTGCATGATCGCGGGCTCTGCGGCGAGTTCGGGGATCGGTTTCCGTTTCAAGCCTGCCTGAGAAGGAAACGTACCGGTCTCTTCCAGCTTGCCGAACATGATGCGTTCCTTGCGGCTGGGCGAATCATCTCCTTGTGTGACACAAAGCCATATCGTCCCCTGATGTGCTGTGAATGCCGGGTATTGGAATGATTGGGGAGTTTCAAACCGATATTTTCGTTGCCAGGTTTTGCCATCTTGAGAGACATCGATGTTAAACACACTCCGATTAACGCCGTGAATCCGTGTCGCTTCCTGCCAGCCGAGATAATACAGATCGCCAAATTGATCGAACGTCGGCTTGGAGTTCGTGCCGTTGGGGACTATCGGAAGCTGTTTTCCCGTCGTCCAGTTCTGACCATCCTGACTGGTAGTGAAGTAGTAGTTTTGATGACCGCCATCATTGCGGCAGATCGCCATCCAGGTTCCATCCGGCAGACGATTGACGGCAGACTCGCTGAGCTGCACTGACTGCGGATCGTTATAATGGCCGATGATTTCAAACGTGTCGAGCGCCTCATTGACTTTCGCCAGTGCATTCTGCTTGCCGGCAAAGTTATTAATTGCGATGTAAGTCTCTCCATCGAACTTTTTGAACGAATCAAACAGATACAGGCCGAAATCCTGCGCTGGTTTTTTGAAACCCTGTGCGGCTGCATCAGCGTAAAAATACTGCGGCTGCATGTCGAATGTTCCCGCAGCCGTCTTCAGTTTTGCTTGATGAATGGTGTTCGCAAACGTCTTTGTATTGAGATCGAAATCACGATACCAGGTTTGAGCCTGTCGCTTGCCCGGCTGCTCACTGGCGAAATAACAACGCAGTGTGTTCTCGTCCTTCTGCAGAATACGCGGTACAAAGCAGGCACCAACGGGCAGCGTTTCATTTTCATAAACCTGTTCGCTGCCGGCAAAAGGAATGATTTTTTCTACCTGCAACGTTTTCAGATTCACGATGGACAGCGCACAGTAAATCTCAGGCCAGCCCGCACTTTCCCCGGCGCGCGAATCATTCACCTCAGCCACAACATAAGCGCGATCTCCAGTCAGAACCATTTCGGCGTCGTGCGCCCCTTTGACCTCTTTCGCCGTGACAGAAACAAGACCATCCAGAACCAGATCGCCGGCAAGGGCCGCGTTCCAATGGGGAGGAACTAGTAATTCGACTGGTTCCGCAGCGATCAGTACCGAAACGGTAAAGAGGTGAATGACAAACAGATTGAGCGCGTATTTCATGTGAGCGTGGCTTTATTTTTCTTGAGTTGTTGAAACCTGATCCAGTGATGTCGGCCAGACAATTATTGTACCGGTTTTCCGTTACGACGATCAAACTGAAACGGATTGGTCTTGTCGTCTGTCACGGTCACCTTCAACGGTGGAGCAATGCCCCCCTGATCGACCTGGACGCGTAATATATTTTTGGCGGCAAACGGGCGATCGTAAATCCAGGAGTGTCCGTCGCCGTGGATGTAGAGGATCGGCTTCTGAAACTGTAACGCCTCTTTGTTAAAGGGATCGAAAAAGTCGTTGTGAACCAGAATCGGTTTGGCATGCCCGAAAATCACCAGACTGCTGACCTCCGCGCCGAACCGACGCAGGTTGCGACGGACCCAGTCGAGATCATCCGCGTGCCGTTGTTTCCATTCTGCGACATCATGAATACGGCCGCCGACGATATTCAATCCGATAAACAGCACGCCCCCCTTCACAAAGGAAAAGTTCTCTTCGCGTTCCCATTGCCGAACGACCGGCAGAGAATGCTGCCAGCGACGATCAAACCGCATAAAATACTGCTCCCAGAGTCTCCAGGCCTGATCGGGATCGGGACAGTCATTCCATTCATTGTCGCCGGGAATAATAAACACCGGCGCTTTCGACTGACTCAGCATCCCAGCCACCTTCTGAAAGACGGCCTCGTCACAAGGTGCAGCGCCTCCTTTGATATCGCCGACGTGAACCACAAACGCGGCATCGTGCGGGACTGCGGTTATCTGTTGAGGCAGCAGAACATCTTCCGCCGGCTTATAGGGGACATCTCCCATCACATAAAACGTGACTCCCGGCTTAGATTGGTCATCGGGTTCGGGCTGGTTTTGCCCGACTGCACTGGAAACGCCGCACAGGATCAGCAGCAGTGCCAGCGGTAACATCTTGAATCGCATCGGTGTCTTTTCCTCAGTGGAAGAGTAAACATGTCAGTTCTTCTGAGTTCAGAAGAATGCAGTAAAATCATGATGAGTCGGGGATCGAACAGCAATAGACCGAGCATTATAAAGCTCGGTTTGCAGAGCAAGGTCATTCTACCAGATCCAAAATCTACCGGGGATGCCTTGATACTCGAACATTCTATTCCAGGTACATTTTCAGACGAACATTTTTTTTGCCGTGGGATAGACAAAGGCGAACCATAACCCACTGATGAAACTCATGCTGGCGAGTAACGCATAATTTGGTTGAATGCTATCTCCTATTACTAAAAAAGCGATCCATGAGATAAGGAGAAAGATCATGGGAAGGTACCAAGCAGCGGGATACATGCGACACTCTTTCATGAGTCGATCATTGCGATCCCCACTCACTGAAAAGGGGTCTATAAACTTGTCCACATAAACCAAACCCAATCGCTGGTATGTGCTGAGAAAGGGCGATATGAAGAGAAGAGTTATCATAAACGAGATACCCATCGCTTTATCAGAATGCAGGAATTGGAACATGGGGAGACTCCCGGCATACGTCGCCACCGTCATTAAGACACCATAAAGGAGAGAAAGTATGGCAAAGATTCGGGAGAGTGTCATCAGGGACTTCCTACCATCGAAAGTATCAACAACGTTTTGTTTCTGGAACCTTTTTAACATTCAGCTTACCAAGTTCAACGCTAATATTACGTGTTTAGTAATCATAATTCCGAACCGCTGCCTGCATCGCCAATAGAGATTCCCGGGCGAACTGTTTCTGTTTCCAGCGGACATAGGGAGAGGCGATTTTTGAGAGCAGTTGTGCCGGTCGTGAAAACGCGTAGAGATCGTACCAGACGGAATCGTCGTCTGCATGCCATTCGACTTGGAAACGTTCTTCGCCTGACTCCGCGTGTTCGGGCAGTGTGCCATATGCAAAGGCGAAACGACAGAGTGGCTCGGTCTCTTCCACGACATACACCACCCGACAGGCATTCAACACCCAGATCCCGAGAACGTGTGCCAGAGCCGCCACCGTCTGTCCGGTTTCAGGCGGCTCAGCGGGGCGATGCAGTGTCAGCCAGTCGAAGCGATAATGCTGCCATTCATTGAGGGCTTGTTTCGCGGTTTCATAAAGATCTCTCCCCTGCCCCAGACAGATCCGGTTATGATCGACCTGATAGCCAGCGGGCGGCGTGGGCACTCGGGTAGAACTAACGTCAGGATACGTAAACTCCAGCCGGGCTTGCGCCGTGAGGAATTCGGCGATCTGTTCAGAATCAGGCTGTTGGAAGAGAAACATATTATGTGAAATATCTACTAATATTTTAATCCGGACCGGAGCGGTAATCGTTATCTGTATAATATAGACTACGAATCAGACGAAAGAGAATACAGGGAACGGAC
>NZ_CALFPF010000721.1 GCF_937919775.1 uncultured Gimesia sp. | reverse complement strand
GGATTTAAATTAGTTACGAAAAAAGAGTATGGACGAGGCTTGATGCGATCAGAGTTAAGGCGACGAGATGAGCGCTTGACGGTGTGATTCTCAATTTACTCAGACAGGATCTTGAGAAAAGAAAGATCGATTGTGCAGATCAATAGAAAAACGATTTGAAAGACGGAAGCCAGTCCCTCAATATGGGTATCTTTCACTTCTACATGATGATCTTCCAGTTTTCTCATAATCCAATACAGCAGCACTGAGGAGGCAACGAGTGCCGGGGCCAGATAGCTCAGTGAAGCCCATGTTCCCAGTAAAAGCAATGGGATTAAGCACAGGCTGCCATAACTCAGTTGCTTCCTGGATAGAGGGCGATCAGGATTGACCCATCTGGCGTCTGTATCGTGTGCGGATGCAAAGCAAATTGAAAAGGGAATGATCCATGTTCCTAAAGAGATGGAAATCAGAATCAGGATGCAGGGGATGAGAATCGAATGGAAATCAGAGAGCAGGTGATAAAAGAGCGCCACCCGTAATAACATGAAAACAATGGTGAGCACAAAAATATTGCCAGCGGATGATGACGACGCGGATTTTTGTGATACCAGAAGTGATCGACTTTGTGGGATCGATTCGGGGACAAAAGTGCGAAGAAATACCAATTCCAGTGAGGCCACGAGTAGAACGGCAATCCCCATCGGCCAGAAAAATTGGGTCACTGCCAACATCAAGGTCAATGCTAAAGCCAGACTGATACCTGCCAGCGGTAAAAAAAAGGTGCTTCTTTTTTCAATTGTTTCTTTGCGATCCGCTGGGAGATGTAACAGTGGTATCCGAAAGAAACGCTGTACCGCTACAAAAAACGCAACGATATAGTCGACCCAGTCCGTTTCATTATGACCTGCAGGACCAGGTTTGTTAAAGCGTGGGTCATCTCCCGAAGGCTCTGAAGAATTCATCATAAGGTCAAATCGTCCTCGACTTAGATGAGGCATATCTTAGAAACAGATTGTCTTTCCGAAGAATCTTCCTCGCAGGGCGCAAGAACAAGGCCCTCATAAAAAGAGGGCCTTGAATTTGAATCAACTCGAGTCAAATGCTTACTTCGTTGCGTAACGCAGATCCATCAGCATTTGTGTGATACGAACTGCCGTTTCCTGAAGTTGATATTTTTCACGGGTTTCACAGCGAGAAATATTCTCATGGACTTTAAACCAACTTTCGAAAAGTTCAGAACTTTTTGAGCGGAGGAGTGCCATCGAAGCGGGTTGGGACAGAGTGATCACGTGCAATTCATGGGCAATGGTAGTGAAATTGCGAATCGAATCTTGTGTTGAACGCCTGAAGGTGGGTGACTCTGTTGCCAGCCATTGTTCTGCAATAATGGAAAGCTGCGCACTTTGAGCTTCCAGTGAAACAACTAACTTGGAAATATCGATCTGTTCTGAAGGTTGTTCCATCCGAAGTGAAATTCGCAAGGCGTTGATAGAATCACCAACTTTATCCAACAATTGTAACGCCGCAGGACTTTCCACTGTGTGAAACAATGCTGAAAAATCTTTCCAGGAATGCTCAATGTAAGTGAAGGAGGTAATCAGTTCATTGCCGGATTCGTTATGATTTACCGTATCAATCAGATTTTCCACAGTTCCATAAAATTCGTCAGATGTTGAGATATAATTTGCGGGAGGCAAACTGATCAAAAGACGAAGCGTGGCTCTGCGATAGAATTCATCGACGTCACGCTTCAGAGCTTCCGTGAGATGAGCAATTTCCTGCAGATTGGCTCCATCCTGAGGCAGCCAGAGCAGTTCTTGAATGGAGCGATCCTGTTGGACGACGCGTTGGACTCCACGACTCAAGATGCGATTATGATATGGTCGCAGGCGAGTTGCGAAAGTGTTCCAGGAGTCACGATAAGCCAGATATTCGCGTTTAATGGAATCATAGCTCTGTCGGTCAACAATCAGATTGGAAACCTGAACCATTCGTTGTTCAATCTGTTGTCCTTCTCTCACCAGTTCAAACTTTAGTGGTTCGCGAGAAAGTTCAATTTCAATATCTTGCACTAAAATGCTCAATGCATTGCTCAGAGCAGATGTTTCTCTTAAGAGTTCTGTCCGCTTCAGTTGAGGTCCTGTTTGAAGCAGGTCGCCCAGTTTGCGGTCACTTTCATTCATGCTTGTGATGAGATTTCTGGAGTCTCGATCTAAACCTCGAACCTGCGATAATTGATTGGAAACGACTCTCCACAATTGGTCGATTTCACTGTATTCTCCGGCAAGTAAAGTATAATCACTGCTGCGGCGAACTTTGTCTGCAAGGATCGATGAACGTGCTCTCACTTTCAGCACGTCGGCAACATACTCTCGAACGCCAGGAACCTGATACATCACTCTGTTAAGACTGGTCGCCAATGCAGAGCTGTCACTGGAGAACTTTTCGAGGAGATCTCGCACTTCATTGATATTGATGCGCGAAGTGTTTAATTGAGGGGCAGGGGGCAGGTCTAAGCCTGATGGCTTATACTCACGGTCCCGG
>NZ_CALFPF010000720.1 GCF_937919775.1 uncultured Gimesia sp. | reverse complement strand
TCAATTAAATCGAATTAACCAAATCTTAACATCACGGTTCAATCTGATTCTCTGGTACTGATTCACAGGTCATCCCCGCATCATTGACACGTGCCGGTGATTTTACAGCACGACTTTCGCCCCTGCTGTCCCCATTTTCTCGCATCTCTCCACCGCAGCTTGAAAAAATCTCGCCTGAGCGCGCCATTCGTCGTATTCAAGTTTACGACGGTCTTTACAGTCAATTTGCGAAGATCCACCAGGCAGCGTGATTCTTGATAAATTACCGGCTGTTGGTCATGATGAAGCTCCAGACTGAAAGCGCGGGCCTGCGCGAATTTTCCATTCAGACATCAACCAAACATCAACGATTTAATTTGAGTCATTTGCAGGAGCAGTCTCTTGAGCAATCCGTTACCGGAACGACCCGCGCCTGCATGGCCTTTATCGCTCATGCTGCTCGTTTCCGGAAGTTGCGCACTGGTTTTCCAGGTTGTCTGGATACGGGAGCTGCGGCTTGTCTTTGGAGCAACCACGGCTTCCTCTGCCGCCGTCCTGGCCATTTTCATGGCGGGACTGGGGCTGGGCAACTGGCTGTTTGGTCGGCGAATTGACGATGCCGTCCGTCCACTCCGATTCTACGGTCTGCTGGAAGTGGGAATTGCCTTGTCCGCCGGACTCAGCCCGATACTGATTGACATCGTCCGCCATTTCTATATCAGCGTCGGTGGCCAGTCGGCTCTCGGCTCTGGAATGGCGACCCTGCTTCGCCTGCTCGCGACCGCCGCCATTCTCGCGATTCCCACGATCATGATGGGAGGTACGTTGCCGGCTGCAGCGCGGGCGGTGTCGATCGACGCCGATCCGAATCGGCGGAGAGTGGCCTTTCTGTATGGTTTAAATACATTCGGCGCGGTGATCGGCGCCGGTCTGGCCAACTTCCTGCTGCTGGAAATGTTCGGAAACCGCACGGTCTTGTGGTCTGCCTGCGTATTAAACCTGCTGCTTGCGACAGCAGCGCTCCTGTTATCCAAAAAGTTATCCACCACTTCGCTCAGGAAAACAAAACCACAAAAGCAGGAACCTGCTCTCCTCACTCCGTCTGCGCCGGAACCGCAGCGCATCGGGATTGTCTGTGTTTCGTCCGGAATTGTGGGCTTCGTTTTTTTTCTGATGGAAATCGTCTGGTATCGGATGCTCGGCCCCCTGCTCGGCGGCACGACTTACACGTTCGGCCTGATTCTCTGCGTCGCCTTACTGGGAATTGGAGTCGGTGGCGCACTGTATGGTCTTGTGGCGCGTTTCCTGAAGCCGTCCCTGCAACTATTGGCGGCGATCTGCGCTGTGGAAGCTTTATTGA
The DNA here is from genome assembly GCF_937919775.1 of uncultured Gimesia sp. GTDB lineage: Bacteria > Planctomycetota > Planctomycetia > Planctomycetales > Planctomycetaceae > Gimesia. The sequence goes on along the minus strand of NZ_CALFPF010000720.1, from coordinate 2,377 downwards.
TCGCGGTCCCCTTCTGGTACGGGGATCAAATAGCGTTCTGGGTGCTGCATCAGCAGAGTCAGCCGGTGTCCTCTTTTGGCGAGCAGATCTGGAACTGGTTTCAAGTCGGCGCTTTCGTGATTTTCCCGGCTTCCCTCGTTGCCGGCTTTCAATTTCCTCTACTGATCGCCATCGCGGGCAAAGGGCGACAGGATGTCGGCAAACATGTGGGTTGGACGTTTGCCGCGAATACCCTGGGTGCCATCTCCGGCTCCATCGCCGGCGGTTTTTTTCTGCTCCCGATCATGACTGCACCTGGTCTCTGGCGTTTTTCCGTCTGTTTGCTGGTGGGTCTGGGCGCAGTCGTTGCTGTTCTGGGAAAACGCTGGAAGACTCCCTCTGTCGCGCTGGCGGGCACGGTCTCCCTACTGGCAGTCCTGGCTATTTCCAACCACGGCCCCACAGCCGTCTGGCGTCATTCCGGAATTGGTGCCCGGCGCGCGGAGCTGGAAGGGGTCGGCCCGAATGCAGAACAAAATTTCGCGCACACCAAAAAACGCCAGTGCATCTGGCAGGCTGAGGGCCTGGAATCCAGCGTCGCGATTACCGCAACGGATAGCATTGCCTTCATCGTCAACGGCAAAAGCGATGGTAACGCCTACGGCGACGCCGGCACACAAATCGGGCTCGGACTGATTGGCCCGCTGCTGCACAAATCCCCGAAAACAGGCCTGGTGATTGGATTAGGCACGGGGGAATCCGCAGGCTGGATGGCAGATGTCACCGGCATGGACTCGGTCGATGTGGTCGAACTGGAACCGATTGTTACAGAGATGGCAGAACGATGTTCGCCAATCAATCGACGTGCCTTGCAAAATCCGAAATTGCAGCTGCACTTTAACGATGCCCGTGAGTTTTTACTTACCGCCAAAGATCAGTACGATCTGATTGTATCGGAACCTTCCAATCCTTACCGGGCCGGCATCGCGAATCTTTATACGCGCGAGTTTTATGTGTCGGTTTCATCTCGGCTGAACGAGGATGGTTTGTTTCTGCAATGGGTCCAGGGATACGAAGTCGACGACAGCACCGTGATGATCGTTCTGCAGACAATCCGGTCGGTGTTTCCAAACATTCAGATCTGGCGCACGAAAGCAGGCGACATGGTATTTGTGTGCGGCAAGTCAGCCTCTGCTTTCCCGCAGGATGTCGAGTCGCTGCGCCAGAGATTGAATGAAAAAACCATCCGCGAAGGGTTGAACCTGGGCTGGGGGGTGAATGATGTGGAAGGTGTGCTCGCGCACTTTGTCTGTGGCAACCGCACCATTGACAAGCTGCTGAGTAAAGACCGTTATCCGCTGAATAGTGACGATCGTAATCTGCTCGAATATGCATTCGCAAAAACCGTCGGCAAAACGGTTCGGTTCTCAATTCAGAACCTGCATGTGCTCGCCGTACAAACACAGGATGATGCACCGGTTCCCACGGACCAGTTAAATCCGGAAACATTTGCGCAACGTCGGCTGGCCATGCACTTGTATCTGGGCAGAGTCGTTCCGGATGAAAAACATCTCTCAGAAATGCAACAACTCCGGACGGAAGCGTTCAACCAGTATTTGTTGAAACGATACGCGGACGCAGTCGAGCGGTTTCAGCGACTGGACATCGATCTCACTTCCGCCATCGAATTAACGGCGTATGCGCACACGCTGGCGGAAGCAGGCCTGCCTGTCCCCGAACAGATTATGCAGTTGGTCAACAAGCACAATCCAACCGAAGCAGCCGCGATACGGGCGACGGCTCATTTTCAACTACGTCAGTTTGATCAGGCTGTGGAACAGATTCTGACCACATTCAAACTACTGCAGGCCAATCCGTGGGGCAGCACACAACTGATGAATGCCGCCATCCAAACTTCCGTCGAATTATCCGATATCGAAGCCTCTCAAGCGTTGCCGATGTTCCAGCAATTGAATCAACCCTTTGCCCTTTATCGGCTGGAAGACAAAAGGCTCCTGGTGCGTTATGTCTTATCTGAGAAACTGGAAACAGGGAACACCGTGGAGGCGTTAAAATCGCTGGAGCCGAATGTGCCCTGGAAAGGCTGGCTGCTTGAAAGCCGGGCTAAAGTTTACGCCGCCGAACACCACCCCCTGGCTGCGCAGGCGAAAAGCGATCTGCAACAGTTCAAATCCTGGAACAATTAAGTTCCCCCCCTTCGCTCCTGTCATTGCCGCTGAAAGGATGAAGTCAGCACGCTCAATCCTGGCGCTGATCCCTCCCGAGTCCGTTTTCTGTCAGAAATCAATTGACATTTTTGCGCTGCCGTTTGTAGACTGAAGCTTTAATCATACGTATATTAATGAACTGTTGTATTAATTATACGCAATCACATTGC
>NZ_CALFPF010000719.1 GCF_937919775.1 uncultured Gimesia sp. | reverse complement strand
ACTGAGGTCCGCGACACCGAGGCACTGGGCCTGGCCTGTCGCCGACTCGAACTGGGGGAACCCGTGCACGAAACCGTTCCTCTGTTTAGTGGGGAAGCCACCGGCTATTGCGTCCGTCTGCCAGACTGGCGGTATCCTATCGTCTTCGATGTCGATCAGGGCCAGGTTCGATACGACAACTTTGAAGGTCGCTGGGGAGAGCCGGCTCAACTCAACACATTGCTGCAATTTTATGGCGTGGAAAAATGCCGTCTGGAAGCGCGCCGGAAGGGACATTCCGTCCTCGAAAACCAGCTCAGCGACGGTTCCATCAAACTCACTATTCAGATCGGAGCAGACCATTGAAAACAATCAACATCATATTTTCAACCGACGGTCAGTCCCGGATTGAAACCCGCGGCTTTACCGGCTCCCGCTGTAAAGACGCCAGTCGGTTTCTGGAAGCGGCGCTGGGGAAGGTTTCCGCGGAACAGCTGACCGCTGAATACCACCAGAGCGTCCAACATCAACCCAACAATCTGAGACAGGAGAATTAGCTTTCGCAAATCAACATATACAGGTCTTACCTGAGCGAATTATCGAAAATCCCCAACCGGTGCGTGTGCTGGTGGTCGTCGAAGGGACACACGACATCAAATTCCTGAGACGGATCTCCACTCTCCTGCATGCCAAGCATCCCACACTGCCTGATCTGGCCGGCATGGAGCGCAACAAGGAACTCATTTTTCTGCCCATCAGTGGGCATCCCCAAGCCTGGGGCAAGCGACTGGCTCCTCTTAACCTGCCAGAGTTTCATTTGTACGATCGCGAACAGTCACCGGTCACGGAATTGCGTCAGCAAACCGTCGCCACAATCAATCAACGCTGTTGTTGCCGTGCCGTGCTGACGTCGAAACGGAGTCTGGAAAACTACCTGCATCCCCGTGCCATACAGACCGTTGCCAACATCACTCCTGAATTCGGTGACCATGATTGTGTGGCGTCGGAAGTGGCGCAACGGGTATTTGACAGCACTCATAACGATTACTCCTGGAGCCAGCTCACGCGACGGGCCCGGGTGCGACTGACGAATCGAGTCAAGCACTGGCTCAATACCAGTGCCGTCGAGCAGATGACGGTCCCCCTGTTGCAGGAACGTGATCCGGACGGGGAAATCATTTCCTGGCTGGAGACGATCGGCCAACTGGCTGAAACCGCTTAAACACATTTCTCACCTTCTTTTTCATCAAACCATCAAGGAAACTTCTATGTTACTATCCGAACGACTGACTGAGAACATACGCGCCTGCTTTACTGGTATCTGGATTCAGAGTCACGAACACGACGAGGCGTTGCTGGAAATGTCCCGGCTTTGTCACAGCGAAGACTGGCGATTACTCTCCTGGGACATTGACCGGGGGCTGCAGGGAACGGAACTCGCTGCAGACCGCGACACATCGCTCCTCGATCCCCTGGCGGCCATACACTGTCTGAATAGTCAGGCTGATCCGGAGCGGCCCACGCTGCTGGTTCTCAAGAATTTCCATCGGTTCATCAATTCTCCGGAAATCATTCAGGCGCTGACACAACAGATCAATCTGGGAAAACAGGCACGGACATTTATTGTCATCCTTTCCAGCCTGGTCCAGATCCCCACAGAACTGGAAAAACTGTTTGTCTGTCTGGAACATGATCTTCCTGATCGGGAGCAACTGCTGGAAATTGCCCGCAGTATCGCCACGGAAGCGGGAGAATTGCCGGAGGAACCTGAACTGCAACGTGTCTTGGACGCTGCCTCGGGTCTGACCCGTTATGAAGCTGAAGGGGCCTTCAGCCTCTCGCTGGTACGACATGGCCGCATCGAAGCCTCTGTCGTATTGGAGCTGAAATCTCAGACGCTGCTGAAAAGTGGTCTGTTATCACTGCACCAGGGATCAGAATCGTTCGATGGACTGGGAGGCCTGGAAGCCCTCAAAGCCTTCTGTCTGCAAGCTCTTCGATCCCGCCCCCAGGATGCGACACCTGTTCGTCCCAGAGGCGTGTTGTTACTGGGAGTTCCGGGAACCGGTAAAAGTGCGTTTGCCAAAGCACTCGGCAAAGAGACGGGACGTCCCACACTGACACTCGACGTGGGCGCTCTAATGGGTTCGCTGTTGGGCCAAACGGAAGAGAGAACTCGTAGAGCCCTCCGAATCGTCGATGCCATGCAGCCAGCTATCCTGTTTATCGATGAAGTCGAAAAAGGCTTGAGTGGCGCAGCCTCTTCCAGTCAGTCTGACAGCGGTGTCTCAACCCGCATGCTGGGAACGCTGCTGGGCTGGTTGAACGACCACACTTCAGACGTGTTCGTAGTTTGTACCGCCAACGACATTTCCAAACTGCCGCCGGAGTTTGTGCGGGCCGAACGCTTTGATGCATTGTTCTTTCTGGATTTACCAGGAGATGACCAGAAGCAGGACATCTGGGGGCTGTACCGTGAGCTGTTTGGTCTTACGCCAGACCAGCCATTGCCGGACGACCGGCACTGGACGGGTTCTGAAATCCGGGCCTGCTGTCGTCTGGCGGCACTGCTCGAAGTTCCTTTAATCAAGGCCGCTGAAAACGTGGTTCCCGTGGCCATTACCGCCGCCGAATCGGTGGCCCGTTTACGACGCTGGGCCAGCAGACGCTGTCTGTCTGCAGAACAGCCAGGCATTTTTAGCAACGACGAGCGATCCGGTTCGCGTTCTCGTCGTAATCTCTCACGCGATCCCCATAGAAACTAAACCACACTCTATTTAAGGATCTAATATGACCATGACTGCTATTGATGAAGTAAATACCCGCACCGATCCCATCGATCGGCTACGGTCAACGATGTGTGCCACACGTATCAGTTTTGAATGGTTCGGCACGCGCAAGTCCCTGACACGCGACCAGAAGACTCAGGCTGCCGAATCGTTTGGAGCAGAGGGGACGTTTCTGAGTGCCGGCAAGAAACTGCTGGATACCGGTCATCCCCGTTTCCGGGCCGTGAATGCGGTCCGCCAGCGGGTGCGATCGTACTGGACTTCCATCAGCTTGCCCTTTCCGGAACCCGGAATTAGGTTACTGCGCCAGGATGCCCTGACTACTTTCCAGGAGCAGATGCACCAGTTTACAGAAGAGCTCAACGAAGCCGTCTCAAACCTGGATGAACAATATCTATCGTTGAAGTCAGCAGCCCAGGAGCGACTGGGGAGTCTCTTCAATGACGATGATTATCCCGTGAGCATGATCGGACTGTTCGAGGTTTCCTGGGACTTTCCCAGCGTCGAACCGCCGGATTACCTCAGGCAGCTCAATCCGGAACTTTATGAGCAGGAATGCCAGCGCGTGCAATCGCGCTTTGAAGAAGCGGTCAGGCTGGCGGAAGACGCCTTTCTGGGTGAACTGTCACAGTTAGTATCGCATCTGACGGACCGTTTAAGTGGACAGGCTGACGGCCGCCCCAAAGTTTTCCGGGATTCGGCTATTGGCAACCTGCACGAGTTCTTTGAACGCTTCCGATCCCTGAATGTGCGGTCCAATGAGCAGTTGGATGTACTGGTCGCGCAATGCCAGGGGATTGTACAGGGTATCCAGCCCCAGGAATTGCGAAAACGCGGTGAACTCCGTCAGCAGGTCGCCTCTGAGCTGTCGGGAGTCCAGGCTGCCCTGGATGGTCTGTTGATCGACCGTCCGCGTCGACAGATTATCCGAACCCCCAAATAAGGTGATCCACATGAAACTTTTGATCTCACCGCAGGGGGCGGTGCATTGCGTTTACTCAGAAGCCATTGACCTGACAACCGTCGGACGACTGGCCATCTCACGTGGCTCTTATGTCGAACCGAATGCAGCCGGTCAGTGGCTGGTGGATCTGTCCCCTGTGGACGGTCCACAGCTGGGACCTTTCGCGCAGCGGAGTGCTGCCCTGAAAACCGAAACGGACTGGCTGGAGCAGCACTGGTTGTCTCCAGACTCCCGTCCCTGAGAACTGACGACTTAATTTTAAAACTGGTTTGCCCCGGTCCCGCAGGTTGATTGCCTGCAGGACCGGGGCTTTTTTTGTTTAAACATTTTCGTATTGAAGGAGACAACTGATGAAACAGGCAGACTTAAACCGGGCGGTTGCCCTGGCAACTGGCGAAAGTATGTCGACCGTGAAACGTCTGGGTTTCTTATTAGCGGAGCCCGATGAGGTCATTGATCCCGCAGCAGAGGAATCAGGACCCTATGTGATCGACTGGGATGAGCTGGAAACCAATCGACTGAATTCCGAGCGACAAGGGGCTCACCATGAACCAGTGGTGGCCTGACCTTCCAACGAGCGAATGCTGTCGGACTGCCTCAGAAGACCTCAGTGCACGATCGAATTCGCAGTCGGCACTTCGGCAAATGGTGCACGCCGGTCGCATCAGGGGACGACGGGGTGTGAAAGGTAATACACGCCGCAGAAAACGACGTCGAAAACGATGGCCGCTCACATAAACAAACATTGTGTGTT
>NZ_CALFPF010000718.1 GCF_937919775.1 uncultured Gimesia sp. | reverse complement strand
TAATCTATTCACTATAGTATTAGTTTGGCAAGCAATTTGCGTTCCCTACTCAAGCGACGCCTGACATCTCTGTGGATTCAGGGGAGAATGCAAGTAAGGTATGTAATTCGTCTCATAATGAGGTCTCGCCAGTCTCTTTTCAGATCTTACCGGTCTGGAAACTGATAACCGACCTTAGCAAGTGTGAAGCAAGTGTCTCCATTTGTTAACACCCGTGAGTTTAAAAGTACGTAAGATGAAAATCACCAGGGAGCCAGCATTGTTCCTCAATCAGAGCAATCCGCAACAGCAAACGACTCGAACCAGGCGTCGAGCAGGCTCCGTGCTGCTGGAGTTTATCCTGGCATTTCCGCTGATTCTGATCCTTTCTCTGGCCATCATTGAGTTCGGTTTTTTTGGCCTGCTACAACAAACGACCACTATCGCTACGATTGAAGGTTCAAGAGAAGCAGCCCAGGTGGGTGCGACCACAACTTCGGTAGGCAACTTGATTCAGCAGTATGTCGCCATCAATTCGTTAACTCTGAATGTCGGAGCCCAGCCCGCAGCTCCCGGAGCAGGCGATGTGTTGGTTGTCATTCAGGACGGCAGCGGAGCACTCACGCAAACCATTGGTAACTCGGACATTCCCTGCACACCGGTTGGTCCAGCCCCCACGATTGCAGAGATTAAGATTACCGTCTGCCTCAACTTAACTGATACGAATGGTACGTTCCCTCTTCCTAATCTTTTATCTTCGTTTGGCTTTACGCTTTCGGGAAAACAGCTTGAAATCAGCGCTATGACCAGTTTAGAGTAATAGCGACGCGATTTTTCGATCCACCACTCCTTTACTGGCCATTTTTACCAGCCAGAACAGCAAGTTTTCCCTGCTCATGAACGAAATTGCCACTGGAATGTTCTTCTGGCTGCTGAAGATCCTCGGGGCCTACCTCACATTGCTGGTAGTCCTGACGATCATTCTCTCGCGCTGGAAGAAGAAACCAGATCAGGAACCGGATGAAGTTTCGCATCTCAAAAAAAAACGAACAGACCGAAATCCGCTCTGAGGGCAGTCCGATTTACGGGCGGTTTTGCCGGGTAAATGGCAGCGAAAAGGGACGCATCGATTGCGAGTTGGATGAAGCAGGCGCTGACGCAGGTTGAGACCAGCGCCCTGTAGGATTATTGGCGGGCCTGCCGCGCATCACATTGTTCAGAAATGTTTTTAAAGAGCCATCCAGCAGCGGGATCGACTTGATCTCCACAATCGGATTGGATGTCGTACCCCGCAATTCCACTCGAATCCACCCACTGGTGGCATGACCAATGAGCTGGGTAATCGCCGGCAGAGGAAGATGCCGCCGTGTTAATTGAGAAAACAGATCCACTTTCAAGCGACCGTCAAAGTGAGCTTCGCCGGCTTGTCCATAAAGACTGATGGCGTTCCCTTTTAACTCCATGTACTTCAGATGAAAGGTCTGGTTGGAAACGGTAAACTCACAAAACGCGGAATCAAAGGCGGTTTTGTCAGGTTGAGACAGCCGGACCACTTTAAAAATCTGCGCGATGGGAGGCAGTTCATAGATCGCAGCAGGACTGATCTGCAATTGCCCCTGCCCTTTGAGATCTGCTTTATTGGAGCCTCGCCCCCAAAGTTGAATCCAGCCATTCATCACTCCCCGCAGTTGAGTCTGTCCGGGCATATAACGGGCCGCATATTCTTCCAGTAACCCGCGATTCAACTCAATCTGCATGTTATAAGTGGGCACCGCAGAAAGTTCGATATCTCCCATACAGGTCAGAATGCCCCGAATTGCTTTGGCGGTGACGGGCTGTTTCGCATTAATTTGTGCCAGGCCAACAGACTGGAACTCGTCTCTGCGAATTTGCTTGGAACCGACGGTAAGCTGTTGATCGTGAATTTCGAACGGGCCTTTGATCTCCGTCAGATGATAATCCAGAATCACCGCGGAATCCAAATCGACTTCACCTCGTAAGTCCAGATGAGCGCCATCCCATGTTCCATTAGAATGAACCTTACCATAAACTTTGGTGAGATCGGCACCGGCGGAAATTGTGTTCTCTGCCAGAATGGAATTCAAGTCCCAGGCAGCCGTCACGAATGTTCCCGGCTGTTCGGATCCGCGAAATTCAATCTTACCGTCTACCGAAATCGGCCTCTGAATATTCAAGATATTGAGAGCGTCCGCCATTGCGACGGGAAGTGCCTGCTGAAAGGCGCGGTTCGTCGACAGGTCATCGACGTTCATCTTTTCCAGCACCACCCGCCAGTCTCCCTGAGGAGTGACTTCTGCGAATGCCTCCTGAATCCCGATTTTGGTTTCGTCATGTTTCCCCGAAATCGAAGTCAGGCGGACTTCATTGTTCTGTGTCCGCGGATTCACAAAATAATTCCAGTCCGCATTCAGAATATCAATCGGGTAAGGGAAATCTTTCAGATTCATGCTGCCCGCGCGCCAGCTGGCTTCGGGAATACTGACGCTGACCGGTTTCCCGCGTTCCCAGAGAATCTTTGTTTTGAGATCGATTTTACCGGTCGGCGACAGCTGCCCCCACAATTCCTGCAACGACTTCGGTAATGCCAGACGCAGGCTGGAATCACAGGAAGCATTCGAGGCAATGATGCTTAAATCTAATTTCCCGTCGTTGGCAAAGCGGGCATAAGAGCCATTGGCAAACAGACGCGTATTACCATGCGTCCCTTCCAGTTCATCAAACGACGCTTTTCCCGTTTGACTGGAATAAAAGACTCTTCCTGCGAGGTCGCTGACCCGATAGGGGAAATCCTGATACTGCAATGAGCCATGATCCATCGTCGCCAGAAAATCCAGATGGATTGGCTGGTCCGGTAACGGAGCACGGGATAAATTCAGCTGAGCGTTGGCTTTTCCCTGTAAATCAAGTTGCTCAAGAACCGTTTTGACGCCATCCGGAGCAGCCGATAAGAGCGCCGCATCAATGGGAACCTGCTCAATTTCTACGGCAATCGCAATGCGGGAAGCAGGCCCGGGGTGCTGCACAAAACCTGTCGCAGTCACAGGACGGTTTCCCGCCAGCCCGATAAACTTCAAATCCAGGGTATCATTCACCTCCTGAGTCAGTTTGCCTTTGATGTGATCCACCCGATACGGAAAATGGATCGGCATCACTTCCCCATCATTGACAGACACAGCCAGATCCTGAATCTGCCATTTCCCCGTCCCCGGATAACTCACAGTCACTTTGAGATCCATATTTCCGCTGGGACGCAGCGTGTCAAAAGTTCTCGCCAGCCCCCCCGTTAAACGGCTGCGCAACCGATTATCAATGGGCAGTTTTCCCACCTGAAGTGAAAAGTAAGTCTGGTCTTGTGGTTGATTACTTTCCGAGGGACCGTCGGTGAAACGATAGTATCCCCCCACCGAAAAACTGGTCTCGCCATTATGTGCCTGCAGCCCCTCTATCAATATTCGCTGATTGTTCACATCCACTTTCCCGGCAATATTTCGCAGTGGAAACGGGAGTAGCGGGTGCTTGAGTTTCCCTTCGCGCAGGTGGGTCAAAACCTGAAATTGAGGCGTCTGATCCTGACTGCCTTTAGAGAGACTGAACTGAATTTCCATCTGAGCGCTCACGCCCAGATCATACATGCCCGTTGACTGATCGGGCTGCAGTTGCATCGAAGGAAACGCCGACTTCAACTGCGCCATCAGATCCGGCGAAATGCCGGTTGCCATGCGGACCAGATTCGGCCCGAACTCCAGCTGACTCCACGTGCCTGACACGGAACCGATTTTTGAACCAATGTCCCAGTAACCGGAGATCTCCAGTTTTCCTGCCTGCGGAATCGAAGTATGTCCTTCGATTTCATAACGCGAGGCTCCGGAGGGAATCAGTCTCAGGTCCAGGTTTTGAAAGGTGATCGCAGTCGGAACACGTTCTGCTCCCTGTTCAAATTTCAAAGAGAGACTTCCACGTTCAATCACCAGTTCCGGAAGAGGATTATCGCTTTTAACAGGTTCCGGCAGCCCTTCCCAGTTCCAGGTTCCGTCGGCCATGCGAACCAGAGCCAGCTGCGGTCGGTTGAGCACCACCTTCTGAATATCAATGATCTGATGTCGGGCCAGTTTTTCCTGGTCCAGCGTGACCACCACCTCCGGTAAATCAATGATCGTATCAGAGTGGTTGACCACATGAATTCGACATCCTTCGATCCGCACCCGCCGTCTGAAGTCAAATTGAGCCCGGTCGATATCAATCATCAGGCTCGGAATATGCTTGGAAATCTTCTCCAGTACGCCGGCTTTCAACATTTCGTCGCTACCCATCCACACATAGTAACCGAAGCTTCCGCCGGCAATCACCAGCGAAATCAAGATCAGCAGACACCATTGAAATGTTTTACGAACGACCATATCAACTATAAACCATGTAAAGACGACTTACTGTCCCGGCGTGATTTCTTTCCTTTGTTTCAGATTCAAAAACAGGTGATAAATTCCGACAGCAGACAAAATGTATAAACTGTATTCCGCAGGTAAACGATAACGCAGGGAACTGACAAAAATCAGATGAATCATAGAAAAGTAAATCAGAGGCCCTAACGTGATCAGCAGCAATAAATATTGATTCCTTGAAACCCAGGCACCATACAACGCAAACAGCATGACAGGCACAAAAATGACCGAAACGGCAAGCATCATCCAGAACGACTGAAACTGCGGCGCGTTCGGCCAGGGCTTCCAGTAACGCAGCAGCTTGGCTCCCATCAACTGCATCACATGACCGGGATGCTGTTCTGCATACGCGACTGCCCGTCTGGTATAGTGCTGATTCATTTCGTATTCACTCATCTCATTCAACACATTTTCCTGATCAAAAAAAGTCATATCACTGTCACCGGTCGCCTTCGGATTTAACCCGTCGTACAGGCTGGGTCCTGCCCACAGTGTGGTGGGGACAAAATGACCTGTTACCCGATAATTGCGATAAACCCAAGGCACCAGCATCAGAGCGAAGCCCAAGGTCATCACCAGAGCCCTCTGCATTGCCGCCGTTCGATAACCCTTTGCACTAATCACTAAAATGACAACAATCACAGGCAGGATTAACAACCAGCTTGGCCTCACGTAAAAGGCCGCCGCCAGTGATATTCCCGTCAAAAACGCTAACAGACTTCCCCGAAATTGATCCTCTGTTCCAAATCTGGTTTTTAATAATTTGACAAGTACCCAGAGTGAGATCAGCATCGCCACTGCGAACAGCGTCTCACTTAAAAACAAAACACTAAACCCGGCCATCACCGGTGAGACAGCCACCAGAGCCGCCGCGATGATGCCAATCGTTTCATTAACCAGCTCTTTTCCGAGCAGATACACCACAAAACAGGCGAAAACTCCCGACAGCGCCAATACCAGTCGCACCCGAAAATGATCCTCGCCGATAACAGACATCGCTCCTGCCAGAAATAATGGAAAACCAGGCATTCGCAGTACACGTCGTGGCGGGTGATAAATCGAATAATCTTTGCCACGAATCAGGCACTGAGCCAGCTTCCAGTAACCGTCTGCATCTCCTTCTATCACATAGGTGCGCCCAGGCTGTTGGTCGAGTTGGCGTTGGACGTAAACCGCCACCCCGCACCTGAGAAACGCGGATATCAGTAAAACCAACAATAATAAGTATTTAAGCCGTTTCGATTGCGGCATCATTTTCCCTGCCACTTTTGAAATGTGGGAATAGTACGACTACTCGACTATCAGGGTCAATTCCAATATAGCTGCCCCTGAACCGCGGGGGCGAAACATCTCAGATTCGCACCTCTGATTTCAATGATTCCAGAACCTCCCACTGAACAGATTACGTAATAATTGAAACAGTCAAAAAGGGATTCTCCTCATCCAGAGTTCCCACATTGACATGAAAACCGATTTCCAATATGGTCCCCCCCTCATTTCTCTCAAAGCAATGCGCCCCCTTAAACAAACACATCAACCCATTTCACGAAGCCCTGCTATTCACGGCTGAGGGAAACTATGCGCTATCTTAAATTCTCAATCCTGACAGGTATCGGCCTGTTCGCGCTGGCCATGTTTTTCCTGTCGCAATCCATTCAGGGTTTTCTCAATCCAGGTACTGACTCTGCGCAGATCGACAGCGAAGCAGCCGCCCTGGATATCTCCCTTGAGGAATCCGCCGACTTTCCCGATCTGAATCTCGATTTCCCGGCTGGTCCCAATTCCTCTGACATCACTCCCCCCCCCGAATCAACGCTTCTCTCACAAACGACTCGCAAACCCGCGATCACAGCGGCTGCTCAAGAAAAAAACCACGATCACACTCTGCATCACGAATCGCGCCTAAAACAAAACACTCCCAAAATCAAACTCGTCACAGTCGGGAATCAACAAACTGCTGCTCCCGGAGAGTTAAATCTGCTGGTACTCACTCAGACAACCAGAGAACAGCGTACCACCCTGATTGAAGAACTGCTCCGCATTGATGCCGACCTCGTCCGTCAAATCGCACTCAAGCCTGCGCAGCAGCAAGAGAACATCTCCACAAACGAACCCAAAACCGTCCAGCAGATTTCTCTGACAAACCCATCATCGCGGCAAACCATTTCTGCAGCATACACCGGTCCTCAAGCTGCGCTGCAGAACACAGCTCCTCAAAATCCCTTTCTGGTCCAGAAAGAAAGCCCCATACATATCGTCGCCTCTTATCGAGGAGCCACGATTAAAACCATAGGCATCCCCGTTCAAAACGGCGCGCTGCATCAGACGATCCAGGTCGTGCCGTTACTCAGTAATACAATCACGCAGGCCACCGTGCTGAACCGGAATCTGGTGAAACTGGAAATCAATTCCGAACTCCCCCTGCCCGAACATCTGCTAAAACTTCTTGAAATCAAACTGTCCGAACTGGGTGAATTTCAGCCCTCAGAAATCATTAAACTTTCAGGCACCGGTCTGGTCGTTGGCTTGAATGGCACCGGAGACCATGTTTATTCCGAAGATGCCATCAAAGCCTTGAAGTCTTCCGTCGCAACCATGCACATCAATCTCAAAGAAATTAAAACCCCCATCCAGGCCGGGAACCTGGCAAATGTTTCGATCATCGCATACGTCCCCAATCAAGGCGTCACGAAAGGACAGCGAATCGAATGTTACATCACAGCCGTCAATCAGGATGTGGACCTCACTGGCGGTTACCTCCTGCCGACGGGTTTAATTAATTCCACCTCTGCACAAACAAACGCCGATGCCGTCGTCATGGGAGCCGTTCAGACAGATCAAAGCCAGACCAAATCTCAGGCACTCATCGCCAACGGCGCTCAGGTTTTATCAGCGATCAGTCCCCCATTAATTTCCGCTCAGGGGCTTCCCCATCTCAAGTTTTTTCTGAACGCCCCCTCAAGTAACCCGCAGACCGGTCAATTAATTACGCAAAAAATCAATCAGTTTCTGCAATCCCAAAATTCCGTAAATTCCAAAGCCATGCTCAACTCCTCCAGCATGATCATGATTTCCCTGCCGAATTCTGATCCGCAACAGGCACAGCAACTGGCAACCCGCCTGCTGGCGCTCCCCTTTCCTGCTGCAATGACAAATCAGGCTCCGGAAGTGATCGTCGATTCTGCAAAAGCGCAGATTCAAACCAGCGGCACCGTACTGCTTGAGCCGGCAAAAATCGAACATAGCGATTTCGCATTGGAACTTTCACCTCTGGCGACAACCAGATTAAATGACCTTCTGGCATTAATGCACCACCTGCACATTCCCGAAATGAAACAGATCGAATTTCTGAGAGAGCTCCAGCAGCAGGGAAAAATCAGAGCCGCCTATCGGGAGTTTTAAGCGGCCCCTTGTCTCCCTGCCTCTCATCTGACAGAATGAAACCATGTCGGATAAATGCTTCTCAGAACGTGCCGGCATTTCGATACTCTCTTAACATCGCGACTGACAGTCGCCTCTCTTTCAAACACATGCGCTTATGCTTTCCGAATTATCAGAGTTGCAGCTGCTGTCGATCATCAATGGCCTCTTACCCGTTGTTCTGCTGGCTCTGTTCTGGAGTTGGGAAAGCTGGGCCGCCTTCAAACCGGTGGAAAACAAAACACGCTATCGACACGCGTTTCACAATCTGCTGTTGGCAATCCTGAATACCCTCTTCCTGGGACTGCTCTTTGGTGCCGCTGTAGAAATCGCTTCACAATGGTCGCTCGATCACAATTGGGGACTCTTGAATCAATTGCCGCTGGGAACCGTGGGGAAAACGATCTTCGCTCTAATACTCCTGGATGGCTGGACGTTCTGTTGGCACTGGATGAATCACCGCATCCCTTTCTTCTGGCGATTTCACCGCATGCACCACAGCGATCCTTACATGGACGTCTCGACGGCAACCCGTTTTCACTGGGGCGAGTTGACCTTTTCCACATTGTTCCGCCTCTTATTAATTCCGCTGCTCGGCTTGCAGGCCTGGCAGATCATCGTTTATGGCATGCTGGTTTTCCTGTCCACACAATTCCATCACGCCAACATTTCGATTGGTCGAGCCGACCGCTTTTTCCGCTGGCTCTTTGTCTCGCCCGACATGCATAAAATTCATCACTCACAACTCCCGCACGAAACAAACTCTAATTACTCCACCGTCTTCTCGATCTGGGATCGCATCGCAGGCACCTACCGCATGCGCAGTGATCTCAAAAACATTCACTTCGGCCTGCCCGACTTCGATCTTCCACAATGGCAAACCCTCCTCGGCATGTGGAAAACGCCATTCTCAAAAAAGACACAGACCAAACAAGATCGGAAGTAGGACTTCGTTGTAAATCACCCCTGAAAACAAGTCTTTTTTTGTCGCTTGACACCGCTGCGCCCTTCGCCATTATGCGTGTTACGCGTCGCGCGCGTGGGATATTCTTTTTGCTGGTGAAAACGCGCCCCCCTGTGAATCCGCTCCCCATAAAACCCGCTGGTTTAAGACCGATTTGATACTCCGTCCTCCTCCCTGGTTCACAATGAACACTCAAGTTCGGCACGCTTCGGCGCCCGACTGCCGCAGACAAGTCACACGGCGTCCCGCATAAGCCACGCACAGGCGCACGTCTGCGCCACGTCCGCAACAAACCCGCGTTGACATCCCCGCGCCCCTGACGATGATCATCTCCAATGAAACAACAAACCGACTTCCAGCGGGACAACAAATTCAACACCACAATCACGAGCCCTCCCATGACCAGACATCTCCCTGCAAACACAATCAAAAAAAACAGGCGCCTCATCCACAACCAAACCAAAGCCAACAAAAATGAGCGGCACGGCACCAGGTAGTGTTTATTGGTTTTGAATGTAATTCCCAGAACC